>JAJTHU010000289.1 GCA_021300055.1 Nitrosomonadaceae bacterium
AATCCGACCAGCCCGATGACCGCTGGCGCTTGGAACGCGCGCGCCGCTTGGACGAATCAACTTAAACGTGGCACGCCAAATCGCTTCGCGGCAGCCCCTTCCGGTTCGCGATGGTGTGGGCGCAAGCGTGATTGTGGTCCCAGAGGATGCACCACAGCGCTGGGGCAGTGTGCTGGCGTTTCTACAAGAGCGTTTTGCCCACATCCCCGCAGACGCCTTGAACGCACGGCTCGCGCGTGGCCAGATCCTGCGTGTTGACGGCAAGCCACTCGACGCGGCCATGGGCTGTGTCCCGGGTGATCGGTACTACTACTATCGTGAGATTCCGAACGAAGCGAACCGACTTGAGGAAGAGACGATTGTCTTTGAGGATGATCTGCTTGTCGTCGCTGATAAGCCACACTTCATGCCGGTAACCCCAGGTGGCCGTTACTTGCAAGAGACACTGCTGGTGCGTTTGCGTCGTCGCCTAAACATCGATGATCTTGCGCCGATGCATCGCATCGATCGCGAAACCGCTGGTCTGGTGGTCTTTACGAAACGGCCAGAGACGCGCGGACGATACCAAGCGCTCTTCGAGTCCCGCGACGTGCATAAAACCTACCTCGCGATTGCATCATCGGTTCTCGTGTCCAGCCTGCCGCTGCGGGCGCGGCATTGCATCTTGGCGGCAGAGCACTTTATGCAAATGCGCGTTAGTGAAGACGCGTTGGCGCCCATTAACGCTGAGTGCGACATTTCGCTCGATGGCGTACTCGCTAATCCTGAGCTCGCGCGATACTGCTTGCGACCGCTGACGGGCAAGAAGCACCAACTACGTGTGCAGATGGCGGCGCTCGGTGCGCCCATCATCGGCGATCAAATCTATCCGCATCTTGTCGATACGCCGCACGAAGACCCTGCGCGAGAATTGCAACTGCTTGCCCAATCACTCAGATTTGTTGACCCTATCTCTGGCGTTGAGCGGCACTTTGCAACGACCAGAACCCTACGAGAGGTTTGAATCCATGCGCGATTTTGCGGAACGAGTAGCACGTCGCACCATGCACGCCAGCCGCATTCGTCATTACAGCCTTGGGTCGCTCGCGTTCGTGGCCGTGGTGGTGTTGCTTAGTGGGTGTACCACCCCGCGCACTGACGTGGGCGCTCCGAAAATCGTATCCATCGAAGAGTGGGGTGGGGTGCGCGTGGACATGCGTGCCACAAATGCGCGTGCACATGTGCCGACCCGACTCACGCTGCATCACGGCGGTGTCGCTTTCTTGCGGGATCGCGACCCAATGCAGTACCTTCGTAACTTGCAGACTTGGTCGCGCAACACGCGCGGTTGGGCCGATATCCCATACCACTACTTGATCGATCTCGATGGCCGCGTCTACGAGGGGCGAAATGTGCTTTTTGCCGGTGATACCAACACCGAGTACGATCCCAAGGGGCATGCGCTGATTGTGGTGCTAGGTAACTTTGAAGAGGTCGAGCCCAATCCGGCGCAACTCGAAGCGGTGGTCAGTACGATGACCATGCTAGCGCGGCGTTTTAACCTTAGCGCTGATGTCATTGCAGGGCATAAGGATTTTTCAGCGCAGACCGCTTGCCCCGGCAAGTCGCTTTATCCCTACTTGACGAATGGGTTTTTCCAGCGCGAGGTCGCCAAACGACTCAAGCGTGACTAGCGTCTCGGCACGCCGCCAAGACGACAGCCATCCTGCCTGAGTCGCCTAGGCGGCGTTTCGGGTGAGATAATTGACGGGTCGTCGCAAGCATCTCTCTTCCGCACTTCGGCTGCGGCACAATTCGGCGTCATCGCCCTTCCTTCTGGAGTTTGTATGTCTTATTCCCCGTACTCGTCCGCGCCACGTCCAGGCCCGTTGCGTCGCGCTTGGTCGGTGGTGGATAGTACCCGCCGCTTTATCTTCAATTTGATCTTTCTGGTGCTGCTCATCGGTTTTGTCGTGCTTTTGCTCACCCCATCGGGGGTCAAGCTCAGGGAAAAGACGACACTGGTCATCAATTTCGACGGCCGCATTGTTGAACAACGCGCGGGTAATCCACGCGACCAGCTCATCGGCGAGTTGTCGGGGGAAGAAGCCAAGCAAGTGCAGCTGCGTGACATCGTTCGAGCGCTGGAAGCTGCGGCGAAAGACGACAAGATAACTGCCGTCTTGCTACGCTTTGAAGGTTTGAGTGGGTCTGGACTCACGATGCTGCGCGAGGTTGGCGGTGCGATCGAGCGCTTCAAGACAAGCGGTAAGCCGGTTTATGCGTGGGCGCCTGGGTACGAGCAAGCTGACTACTATGTCGCGGCGCACGCAAACGAGGTCTATTCGCACCCGATGGGCGGCGTGTTGCTGCAAGGTTATGGGCGCTATCGCAATTACTACAAAGAGGCGCTTGACCGCCTCGGGGTGCAGGCCAACGTGATCCGCGTTGGAAAGTTCAAAAACTTTGGTGAGCCTTACTTCACCAAGGGGCCGTCAAAAGAAACGCTGGAGTCGGACAAGTTCCTGTACGACGGTCTTTGGGCAACGTACTTGGCAGATGTTGAAAAGGCGCGCAAGTTTCCTGCGGGCACGCTGACCAGCTACATTGATCAGTCGATCGAGCGCCTTAAGGCTGCCGGCGGCAACGGTGGCAAGATGGCGCTCGATGCCAAGTTAGTCACTGGCTTGAAGACCCCTGATGAGCTGCGCGCACAATTGATCGAGAAGGGCGCTCTAGACGAAGACAAGAAAACCTTCCGTCAAGTGAACCTCGGGCAGTACCTCAGCACACTCAAGCGACCAGCGATGGGCGACGGCATCGGCGTGATCGTCGCCGAAGGCAACATCATCGATGGCAGCGCTCCGCCCGGAACGGTGGGCGGGCGGTCGACGGCCGAGCTCATTCGCAAAGCGCGCCAGGACGAGAAGATTAAGGCGATTGTCTTGCGCGTTAACTCGCCCGGTGGCAGCGCGTACGGCTCCGAGCTCGTGCGCCGCGAGCTTGAGCTTGCCCGTAAAGACGGCAAGCCGGTAGTGGTCTCAATGGGTGCGGTTGCAGCTTCAGGCGGCTATTGGATTTCATTGGCGGCTGATGAAGTGATTGCAGACGCGGCCACGATCACGGGCTCAATCGGTGTGTTTGGCATGCTGCCAACTGGCGAAAAAGCCATGGAAAAGATCTCGGTTTACACTGGTGGCTACACCACCACCTGGTTGGGCGCGGCTATGTACGATCCGCGTCGACCGCTCGACCCACGCATGGTGGAAATTGTCCAGCTTGGCATCGGCGATATCTACAAGGAATTCATGTCGCGTGCGGCGGCGGCTCGCAAAACCACGCCCGAAAAGATCGATGAAGTTGCACAAGGTCGTGTCTGGACCGGTGCACAGGCCAAGGACCTTGGTCTCGTTGACCGTGTTGGCACGTTTGCAGATGCGATTAAGGCTGCACAAACGCGCGCCAAGCTCGAAGAGAAATCGCCTGTTACGTACATCGAAGCGGAGCGGAGCAAGCTCGAGCAGTATCTCGATCTCTTCTCGACCCGGGTGGCGAGTATCGTCGGCACACAACTCGATGCCCGCTTGCCGAAGTCCATCGCGCTGCTGAATGCGCCCGTGGTGGCGGATGTGCACCGCGATCTGAGTTGGTTGAGTGAAATCGCCGAGCGCGGCCAGAAAACTGGCGTGCCCTTCGCTGCGGTGACACATTGCTTGTGCGAAGCGCCGTAATACTTCCCAAGACCATTCGCGCTGTTAACGCCGTTCGTGTGGCGGCGCGCTTTGCGATCCCGTCGGCGTGCGCCATCGCTTTGCTCGCGCTGGCGGGGTGTGCATCTGTCTCGCCACCCGAGAAGCGTCACTCGCCAGCAGAGATTGCAGCGTATCAGCCACGCGATTTCGTCGCACCGATCACGTCGGAGGAAGGTGAGCGCGCTGCTCGTGAAGAGGTGCTCGCCAAGATCCGCGAGGCATCGAGTCTGCCACCCGGGTTTGATCCCGGCGGCGTGGTGCCGGGCGCGCTGTCGAACATCGGCTTCTTGCAGACCGAGTTCGCGCTGGGGCGCCGCCTCGCCCTCGAATCGCTACCGACCCTCGCCAGCAAAGATCCTGCCTATCAGCGCGGCGTGTTGTCGGCGATGTACACGTGGTACGCCAAAGACACCGCGCCGATGTTGGTCGGTATGCTCGATCGGTTTGTGACGCCTCGTGAGTTCGCCATCGCCGCGTACACGATCGATGCAGGCTTTTCGGCGCAGCGTGATGCGGTGCGCGCGGGCATTTTGGCCACCTTGCAGCGCGTGTTTCCTGCGTGGGAATCCGAACCACGACTAAAGCGTTTGCACTACGCGCTGTCCAACGACCTGCGCGCCGTCATCCGCACGCGGCCGCCGCTCGCAGATTTGTTGGCGCACCC
>JAJTHU010000127.1 GCA_021300055.1 Nitrosomonadaceae bacterium
CGAGATGAAGTCAGTCTTGTCGAGAGTGACAATGCGATCGCTCATGGCGTCGCGCACCGGCGCCTGGAAGCGGCTCTCGTCGCCGAACACAGCCATCAAGATGTCGGACTCGTCGATGATGCCAACCACCGCGTCCCCATCTAGAACCGGCATCTGCTGGACGTCGTAGAGTTTCATGCGCGCTAGCGCGGTCTTCAATGTGTCATCCGGCTTCACGGTGATCGTCGCGCGATCGTCGTGGCGACGTGCGATGAGATCGGAGAGGTCGCCCTTCTGCGGCCGCGTAATGATGCCTTGATCCATCATCCAGTAGTCGTTGTACATCTTCGAGAGGTACTTGCCACCGACGTCGCAGACGATGGTGACCACACGCTTCGGCGTGGTTTGCTCTCGGCAATAACGCAGCGCTGCAGCGAGCAAGGTGCCTGAACTCGAGCCGCCCATGATCCCTTCCTTCTGCAATAGCTCACGCGCTGCGAGCATGGCTTCAGCATCGCTCACGTAGATACCGCGCTTAGCCATATGCACATCGAGATTCTTAGGGACGTAGTCACCACCGATGCCTTCAACCAACCATGAACCCGACGCGCCATGCGTGCCGGTGTTGACCAGATCAGCGAGGATCGAGCCTTTGGGATCAGCGAGGATCATTTCCACGTGCGGGGCATGCTTTGCAAAGAAGCGCCCCATGCCGGTGATGGTGCCGCCGCTGCCGACGCCTGCCACCACCGCATCGAGGCGATGATCCATCTGTTCCCAAATCTCAGGTGCGGTCCAGTCCTCGTGCGTCTGCGGATTGGCAGGATTAGAAAACTGATCGATGCAATGTGCACTCTTGCCCGCCGCCTGCATCTCGGCAGTGATGCGCTTGGCCATATCTTGGTAGTACTCGGGATGACCTTTGGATACATCTGAGCGCGTCATGACGATTTCGACGCCCATCGCGCGCAAATGAAAAATCTTTTCCTGACTCATCTTGTCCGGGATCACGAGGAGCAACTTGTATCCCTTGTGGATCGCGGCAAGCGCTAAGCCGAGGCCGGTGTTGCCCGCAGTCGCCTCGACGATGGTGCCACCCGGTTTGATCTTGCCGTCGCGTTCGGCCGCTTCGATCATGCGTAGACCAATGCGATCCTTGATTGAACCACCGGGGTTATTGCACTCGAGCTTCGCGAACAACTCGCAAGGCCCCGTGTCGAGGTGGGTGAGTTTGACGATCGGCGTGTTCCCGATGAGATCGAGGACATTGCCGTAAGTAGGCGAGTGCGGCATGGGCATGATGGCAACCGGAAGTGGGTGCGTGGCGCTTATGGCGCTCGGCACGGAAAGTCTGAAAACGCGGCCTCGCTTGTGGCGGGACAACGCAGCTCACGCATTCTACTGACTCTTAGTACGCGGGCGCTTTAGCGCGTCTGGAGTACGCCGTCACTTCGTTTCCATAGCCCGAGCACCAGCGACATGCCGACGCACACGACCACGCCGCCGAGCAGCGCTCCGAGGGTAAGGCGCTCGTCGAGAAAAACCACCCCCCACATGACGCCAAACACCGGGATGAGGAAGGTTACTGAAATTGCCTTCGTGGGGCCGATGTCTGCGATCAGGCGGTAATACAGCAAGTACGCAATGGCACTGCACATCAAGGCCAACGTGAGCACAGCCATCCCGACGCTGAGGCTTGGAATCACCCACGGCGTCAGCGGCAGTGCGAGTGGCGTCGTCACCACGGTTGCCAGCATTAACGTACACGCGGCAAGCCCCATGTTCGGTGCGCCCTTGAGGTATTTCTTGATCCACACGCTGATGAATCCGTAAGACACGGTGGCTGCAACACAAGCTGTAGCCGCGAGCAAGACCTGCGGTGTGACCTGCAACGGCCCCAAGTTAACGATCATGCCGACGCCCGCAAATCCAACGACGAGTCCCACCACGCGGCTCGCGCCGAGACGTTCGCCGAGCATGAGTGTGGCGAACACCGCGCCGAAGAGTGGCGACGCGGCGTTGAGCAGCGCGCCATAACTCGCGGGCAGGGTTTGCATCGCAAAGCCGATCAACCAGAATGGTAGTGCGGAACTCATCAAGCCGATGAATAGATACGCCCGCCAGTGCTGACGAAAGCCCAGATCTGTCGATGTTGCCTTCGCATAGAGCAGCAGCGCCAGACCGGCGATGCCAATGCGCAGCCACATGGTTCCGGCGCCGCCATAGACGGGAGTGATGATGCGCATCAGCGCGTAGGAGCTGCCCCAGATGGCAGCAAGAGCGAGCATTCGCAGGAGGTCGGCGGGGCGCATATGCGTATTCTCGCTGCTCAGCGGCCGGCGTGGCGTCGCGATTCAGGCATTGAATTCAGCCGCGTTCATAATGTGTTTTGTTATTTTTGGAAATGCGGAGCACACATGAATAAATTGTTCGATCTCTCCGGGCGCGTTGCATTAATCACCGGCGGCTCGCGTGGGTTGGGCTTGCAGATGGCCAAGGGTTTCGGCGCGCAAGGTGCCAAGCTGGCGTTGACAGCGCGCAAAGCAAATGAACTCGCCGACGCAGAGGCCGAACTTAAGTCGCTTGGCCATGAGGTGTTTGTGTTTCCGAGCGACTTATCCAAAGAAGACACCATCGCACCGATGGTCGACGCGGTAGTCGCGCGTTTCGGGGCGATTGATGTGTTGGTCAACAACGCCGGTGCGTCATGGGGCGCGCCCGCCGAGAGCTATCCATCTGAAGCCTGGCATAAAGTCATCGACACCAATCTGACCGGTTCGTGGTTAGTGAGCCAGCAAGTCGGTGCAAAGTCGATGGTGCCGAATAAGCGCGGCAGCATTATCAACATCGCATCCGTCGCAGGGCTTCGCGGGCAGCTTGGGCCGATGCAAACGATTGCCTACAACACCAGCAAGGGTGGGCTCGTCAACATGACCCGCGCGCTAGCGGCCGAGTGGGCGCGCTACAACATCCGCGTGAACGCGCTCGCGCCTGGCTTCTTCCCATCGAAGATGAGTGCAGGGTTGTTGAGCGTGATCGATAAGCAGATCCTTGCGATGACCCCGCTGGGGCGACTCGGCGGCGACGAAGATTTGATGGGCCCCGCCATTTTTCTCGCTAGCGATGCGGCGAGTTATGTGACCGGTCAAATTCTTTCTGTCGATGGAGGCATGACGGCTGTTTAGTGCTGGCGGCTTCCTAGCTGCCTGCCGCCATCAGTTGCCCACCTCTTTTAGGCGCTTGAGCAAAAAGCGTCGTTCAGTCTGGTTGTTACACAGTGCCAGCGCGTCTTCGTAAGCGCGCTGTGCGGCGAGGAAGTCTTTCTTGCGCCTCAGCAAATCGGCGCGGGCTGCGTGCAGCAAGTGATAACGCGGAAGTTCGCCTGATGCGGCTAATGCCTCGATGCGCTCAAGCCCCTCATCAATATCGAAGGCCATCGCGTGTGCCACGGCAGCGTTGAGCGCGACGACAGGCCCCGGCCGGTGGCGCTGCAGCGCGCCGTACAGTGCGCATATTTGTGGCCAATCGGTGAGCTCAGCGCGTGGGGCTTGGCAGTGCAACGCGGCGATGGCCGCTTCAATTTGGCGACTGCCAGGTCGGCGCATCAGTACGGCCTGGTCCAGCAATTGCAAAGCTTCATCAATCGCGGGTCGGTCCCACAGCGTTCGATCTTGCTGCTCTAGCGTGATGAGGTCGCGGTCTTGACTACAGCGCGCATGACGACGCGCGTGATGAAGTTGCATCAAGGCGAGTAGCGCCAGCACCTCGGGTTCTTCAGGCAAAAGCTCCCGGAGCAGTCGACCGAGTCGTAGTGCTTCTTCGCACAACGATACACGGATCAGCTCTGCTGACTGCGCACCGGTGTAGCCCTCGTTGAAGACGAGGTAGATCACATTCATGACGATGTCGAGGCGACCTGCGAGCTCGCTCTTCTCTGGCACGACAAAAGGAACACCGGCGGCGGTAATCTTGCGTTTGGCGCGCACCAGCCGCTGGGCGACCGTCTCCTCTGACTCGAGGTACGCGCGGGCGATCTCTGCGGCTGTCAATCTGCAGACGGCGTTGAGCGCCAGTCCGAGTTGCGCTTGTTCCGGAATGGCAGGATGGCAGCAGGTGAAGATGAGGCGCAGTACATCATCCTCGGGACTCTGCGCCCGCTCGAATTGATGTTCAGGCTGCGTGCCGATGTCCGCAGGCGCGGATCCGAGCACCTCGTCGACTGCCTCAGCGTTGCTGAGTTGCAGGCGCTGCTTTCGTACTTCGTCGATGAGCCAGCGTTTGCCCACTGTGGTGAGCCAAGCGGCGGGTCGATCTGGAATGCCCCGTTGCCACTCAACTAGCGCGCGAGTGAGTGCTTCCTGTAGCGCGTCCTCCGCCAACTCAAAGTTGCCGGCAAAGCGGATGAGCGCGGCGAGGACGCGTGCGCCATCGCGCCGGTGAATGGCGTCGATGGCGTGGCTGAGGATCATTTAGTGCGCGCCCGCACTTGCCGAGGGGGCGGGTTAGGCCGGGTCAGCAGCTACCGGCCGCACTTCGACTGAGCCGTGTGTCGCGCCGGGGCACTTCGCGGCCCACGCGAGGGCGTCATCAAGGGAGTCGCACTCAATCAAGTAGTAGCCCCCGAGTTGTTCTTTGGTCTCAGCAAATGGCCCGTCCGCAAAGCTGGGCTTGCCGTCTCTCACCCGAACCGTTGTCGCGGTTGTCGCAGGCTTGAGCTCGGAACCCGCGCGCATGCAGCCGGACTTGATCAGTTCTTCCGTGTTGTCCATATAGGCTTGGTACCCCTTTTTAAGTTCGGCCTCGGGTAGGTTGAACCAAGCGCTTTCGTCGCCGTAAATCAGCAGCATGTATCGCATGATCGTCTCCTAATTGAAGTTTGCGGCATCGGTACCCGATGCCCTCAGTTTGAACCGTCGCGCCGCAAGGCGACGACCTAGAGACGACGGTTGGTGACGCGCCAAATCGACAATTCTGCCAAAATTTATTTTATTCCAATAAAATCAAAGCGTTACGTATTTTGTCAAGCGCGAGACCGGCGCCAGCCGCGACTGCAACCGGTCAACAGGTGCCGACTCCCGCCCTGCTTCAGCGTTGGCCCCCTAATCGTTTTCTCCTGGGGAAAGCGAAAGCGCTTGATTTTGTTGACGAAGTTGCTCAAGGCTGGTTAAAATGTCGGACTTTGCTGCTCCGGCCGTGGCTTTGTCGGCCGAGAGTCCGCTAATTCAGGATGTGATTTGGTGACGTTTGCTAGGTCGGTCCTGTCGTCTGTGCGTCAGCACAAGCCCCGTGAGGTCTTTGAACGTTTAGTGACGTTCGAGCACCGAGCGGTTTAAGCGAACAGACACCAGAAGTTTTCTAACCTGTCGATGCACAAACCGGGTCTCCGGCACGTCCATCGGCTCATGACGGATCCAAAACTAGCTGCCTTTTTTGGCAGATAAGTTGGAGATAAAAAATGATTCAGATGCAGTCGATTCTCGACGTCGCCGATAACACCGGCGCGCGGTCGGTGATGTGTATCAAGGTCCTCGGCGGCTCTAAGCGTCGCTATGCGGGCGTTGGTGACGTCATCAAGGTCAGTATCAAGTCAGCGCAGCCTCGTGGCCGCGTGAAAAAGGGTGAGGTTTACAACGCTGTTGTCGTGCGCACCGCTAAAGGTGTCCGTCGCAGCGATGGATCGCTCATCAAGTTCGATGGCAACGCAGCAGTTTTGCTGAACGCCAAGTTGGAGCCGATCGGCACCCGTATCTTTGGACCAGTGACGCGCGAGCTGCGCACTGAAAAGTTCATGAAGATCGTGTCCTTGGCGCCAGAAGTGCTGTAAGGAGCGGGCGATGAACAAGATTCGTAAGGGCGACCAAGTCGTCGTGTTGACGGGTAAAGACAAAGGCAAGCGCGGTACCGTGCTGTCGATGGTTCTTGAATCCGAGCGTATCGTGGTTGAGGGTATCAACCGCGTGAAAAAGCATGCCAAGCCGAACCCGATGAAGGGTACGACGGGCGGCATCGTTGAGAAAGAAATGTCGATTCACATTTCCAACGTTGCGATCTTCAACCCGACCTCCGGTAAAGCGGATCGCGTCGGCTTCAAGACCTTGGGCGATCAACGCAAAGTGCGCGTGTTCCGCTCCAACGGCGAACAGATTGACGCTTAAGGAGGCGATGAAAAATGGCTCGACTCCGTAGTTTTTATAAAGAAACCGTTGTGCCGAAGCTCATGAAAGACTTCGGCTACAAGTCCGTTATGGAAGTGCCGCGTATCACCAAGATCACCTTGAACATGGGTGTGGGTGAAGCGGTCGCCGACAAGAAAATCATGGAACACGCCGTAGGCGACATGACCAAGATTGCTGGTCAAAAGCCTGTGGTGACCAAGTCGAAGAAGTCGATCGCCGGCTTCAAGATTCGCGACGGTTACCCGATCGGTTGCATGGTGACGCTGCGTCAAGAGCGCATGTATGAATTCCTTGACCGCCTGATCACCGTGTCCTTGCCACGTGTTCGCGATTTCCGCGGCATCTCCGGTCGTTCGTTCGACGGTCGTGGCAACTACAACATGGGCGTCAAGGAACAGATCATTTTCCCGGAGATCGAGTACGACAAGATCGACGCGATCCGCGGTATGAATATTTCCATCACGACCACTGCCAAGACTGACGCTGAAGCAAAAGCGTTGTTGGCAGCGTTCAAGTTCCCGTTCAGAGGTTAAGCGCATGGCCAAACTTGCACTCATTAACCGTCAGGTCAAGCGCGAGAAACTCGTCGCGAAGTTCAAGGCCAAGCGCGAAGCGCTGATGAAGATCATCGACGACCAGAGCGTTTCTGAAGAAGAGCGTTATCAGGCTCGTCTTAAGTTGCAGGCGTTGCCGCGCAACGCCAACCCAACGCGTCTGCGCAACCGTTGCGCGATCACGGGTCGTCCACGCGGAACCTTCCGCAAGTTCGGTCTGGGTCGTATCAAGTTGCGTGAAATTGCCATGCGCGGCGAAGTGCCGGGCCTGGTTAAGGCTAGCTGGTAAGCCTACGGAAAGAGCGGAGAGAAATTATGAGCATGAGTGATCCGATCGCCGATATGCTGACCCGCATTCGCAATGCGCAGCAGTCGGAAAAAGTTGATGTGACGATGCCTTCTTCCAAGGTGAAGGTGGCAATCGCCAAAGTGCTGAAAGACGAAGGCTACATCGAAGGTTTTGATGTGCGCACCGTCGACGGCAAATCGGAATTGAACGTTGGCCTGAAGTATTACGCGGGCAAGCCGGTAATCGAGAAGATCGAGCGCGTATCGCGCCCTGGTCTGCGCATTTACCGTGGCCGCGAAGACATCAAGCCTGTGATGAACGGACTGGGCGTGGCGATCGTATCGACCTCGCGCGGTGTGATGACTGATCGTAAAGCGCGTGCTACCGGTGTCGGTGGTGAAGTGCTCTGCATCGTCGTTTAAGGAGTAGCCACATGTCTCGCGTAGGTAAGCTCCCCGTTACGGTTCCAGCCAAAGTCGAAGTGACGCTGGCAGCGACCGAAATCACCGTCAAGGGTCCACTGGGCACCTTGAAGCAAGCGGCGTCGAGCCTCGTCAACGTCAAGAAAGACGGCGACAAACTCGTCATCGAGGCGGCGAACGATTCGCAAGCAGCAAACGCCATGTCTGGCACGATGCGCGCGCTGTTGGCCAACATGGTCAAGGGCGTCGAAAAAGGATTCGAGCGCAAGCTGAACTTGGTCGGCGTTGGTTACAAGGCCGCTGTCCAAGGCAACAAATTGAATCTGGCGCTTGGGTATTCGCACCCAGTTGTCCACGATCTTCCGGAAGGTGTGAAGGCGGTAACGCCTACGCCAACCGAGATCATCCTCACGGGCGTTGACAAGCAGAAGGTCGGCCAAGTTGCTGCCGTTGTCCGCAGCTACCGTCCTCCCGAGCCTTACAAAGGCAAAGGCGTACGTTACGCTGAGGAAGTCATCGTGCTCAAAGAGACGAAGAAGAAGTAAGGAAGGCAGCCATGAACGACAAAAAAACATCTCGTCTGCGTCGTGCCGCAAAAACGCGCGCCACGATCTCTCGTCTCAAGGCCACCCGCCTTACTGTGCATCGCACCAACCTGCACATTTATGCGCAGGTCATCGACGCCACTGGTCAAAAAGTGCTCGCCTCTGCCTCGACCGCAGAAAAAGAGCTTCGTGCCGGCGTCAAGAACGGCGGCAACGCCGCTGCCGCAGCCGAAGTTGGCAAGCGCATTGCTGAACGCGCAAAAGCTGCTGGCGTTACTGATGTCGCCTTCGATCGTGCTGGCTTTGCCTATCACGGCCGTATCAAGGCTCTTGCTGATGCCGCGCGCGAAGCTGGCCTCAAGTTCTAACGGGTTCAAGTAAAGGTTTCCAAATGGCAAAACCAGATATGCAGGAAAAAGAAGGCGACGGCCTGCGCGAGAAGATGATCTCGGTAAACCGCGTCACCAAAGTGGTGAAGGGTGGTCGCATCTTGGGATTCGCAGCGCTGACCGTGGTCGGTGACGGCGATGGCCGCGTCGGCATGGGCAAGGGCAAGTCGAAAGAAGTCCCTGTTGCTGTGCAAAAGGCAATGGAACAGGCCCGTCGCAAGCTGGTGAAGATCCCGCTCAAGAACGGCACCTTGCATCATGAAGTTATCGGCAAGCACGGCGGCACGAAAGTGTTCATGCAGCCAGCGCCTGAAGGTAACGGTATCAAGGCTGGTGGCGCAATGCGCGCGGTTTTTGAGGTGATGGGTATTACCAACATCTCCGCGAAATGCCACGGCTCAACCAATCCTTACAACGTTGTGCGTGCGACCCTCGACGGTCTTGCGCAGATTTCGCGTCCGTCTGAAGTTGCTGCGAAGCGCGGCAAGACGGTTGAAGAAATCCTCGGCTAATCGGGGTTCACTATGAGCAACCAGAAAACCATCAAAGTCACGCTGATGAAGAGCGTCATTGGTCGTCTCGAGGCGCACAAAGCGTGCGTTCGCGGACTCGGCCTGAAGCGTCGTCATCACACCGTCACCGTCATCGACACTCCTGCCAATCGCGGCATGATCAACAAAGTGAGCTACATGCTCCGCGTTGAAGGCTAAAGGTTAAGCACCATGGAACTCAATACCATCAAACCAGCTGAGGGTTCGAAAAAGAACCGTCGTCGCGTTGGTCGCGGCATCGGCTCTGGCCTTGGCAAGACCGCAGGTCGTGGCCACAAAGGTCAGAAATCGCGTTCGGGCGGCTTCCACAAGGTCGGCTTCGAAGGCGGTCAGATGCCTCTGCAGCGTCGTTTGCCAAAGCGCGGCTTCATTTCGCTCACGCGCAACGACACGCAGCAAGTTCGCCTCTCCGAAATCGCTAAGTTGCCGGTTGATACGGTTGACCTGCTGGTGCTGAAGCAAGCGAATCTGATTGCGCCGGGCGCATTGGCAGCGAAGGTGTTCCTGTCGGGCGAAATCACCAAGAAGGTGAAGCTCGTTGGTATCGGCGCGACTAAAGGCGCTAAAGCGGCTATTGAAGCAGCAGGTGGTTCGATCGAAGCTGCACCAGCAGCGTAACGGATCGATCCAAGAACCAATATCCACTAGGTAAAACGTTTGGCTACTAATCCACTGGCAGCAATTGGCAAGATGGGCGACCTTAAGCGTCGCCTGATCTTCCTCGTGCTCGCACTCATCGTATTCCGTATCGGTACGCACATTCCGGTCCCAGGAATCGATCCAGTCGAACTCGGTAAGCTGTTTGATTCGCAAGGCGGCGGCATCCTGAACATGTTCAACATGTTCTCGGGAGGCGCATTGTCGCGTTTCTCCGTATTTGCACTGGGAATCATGCCGTACATCACGGCATCGATCATGATGCAGCTCTTCACCATCGTTTCGCCGCAGCTCGAAGCGTTGAAGAAAGAGGGTGAGGCTGGTCGCCGCAAGATTACCCAGTACACGCGCTACGGCACTGTGGTTTTGGCGCTGTTCCAATCGTACGGCATCTCGATTGCCCTGCAATCGCAGCAAGGCTTGGTACTCAATCCGGGTGTGATGTTCACCTTTGTGACCGTCGTGACCTTGGTTAGCGGTACGATGTTCTTGATGTGGTTGGGTGAGCAAATCACCGAGCGCGGCATCGGCAACGGTATTTCGCTGATTATTTTTGCGGGCATCGTTGCAGGCCTGCCAGGCGCCATCGGCGGCACCTTGGAATTGCAGCGCACTGGCGCGATGTCGATCGCCGCGTTGCTCTTCATCATCGCCTTGGTGGTCGCAGTGACCTACTTCGTGGTGTTCGTTGAGCGCGGTCAGCGCAAGATTCTGGTGAATTACGCAAAGCGTCAGGTTGGCAACAAGCTGTACGGTGGTCAGTCGTCTCACCTGCCACTCAAGCTCAACATGTCTGGTGTGATTCCGCCGATCTTTGCTTCGTCGATTATTTTGTTCCCTGCGACTGCGGCAAATTGGTTTGCGTCGAGCGACCGTATGGTGTGGTTGAAGGACTTGGGTCAAGCGCTTTCGCCCGGTCAGCCGCTCTACACGATGCTCTACGCGGCAGCCATCATCTTCTTCTGCTTCTTCTATACGGCCTTGGTGTTCAACTCGAAGGAAACGGCAGAAAACCTGAAGAAGAGCGGCGCGTTCGTCCCCGGCATTCGTCCCGGCGAGCAAACCGCACGCTACATTGACAAGATCTTGATGCGTTTGACCTTGGTCGGCGCCGCTTACATCACCGCCGTTTGTCTGCTACCTGAATTTCTGCACATGCGCTGGAACGTGCCGTTCTACTTCGGTGGCACTTCCCTGCTGATTATCGTGGTGACAACGATGGACTTCATGGCGCAGTTGCAAGCCTACTTGATGTCACACCAGTACGAGAGCTTGCTCAAGAAAGCAAACTTCAAGGGTGGTGCGGGCTTCCCCGTACGCTAAACGCACATAGGATTCGGCAGCGACTTAATGGCCAAAGAAGAAACGATTCAAATGCAGGGCGAGATCCTGGAGACATTGCCTAACGCGATGTTCCGGGTGAAGTTGGAAAACGGGCATGTCGTATTGGGTCACATTTCCGGAAAGATGCGGATGCACTACATCCGAATCCTGCCGGGTGACAAGGTAACAGTAGAGATTTCGCCCTACGATTTAACGAAAGCACGTATTACCTTCCGCGCCAAATAAGGCGGGAAGCAAGGAGAAAACAATGCGAGTTCAAGCATCCGTCAAAAAAATCTGCCGCAATTGCAAATTGGTTCGTCGCAAGGGCGTCTTGCGCGTGATCTGTAAAGATCCGCGCCACAAACAGCGCCAAGGCTAAAGCGCAACCCCAAGGCTAAGAGAGAGTCATCATGGCACGTATTGCTGGTGTAAACATTCCCAATCATCAACATGCAGAGATCGCGCTCACCGCGATCTACGGCATTGGTCGTCACACGGCACAGAAAATCTGTGAAGCCGCGGGCGTCAACAAGTCGGCAAAGATCAAAGATCTCAACGACAGCGACATGGACAAACTGCGCGAGCAGATTGGCAAGCTAACTGTTGAAGGCGATCTGCGTCGCGAAATTTCGATGTCGATCAAGCGCCTTATGGATTTGGGCTGCTACCGCGGCACGCGCCATCGCAAAGGTCTGCCAGTTCGCGGTCAACGCACTCGCACCAACGCTCGCACGCGCAAGGGTCCGCGCAAAGCAGTGCGTCTGGCCAAATAAGTTTCGGAAACGAGGTAACTACTCATGGTTAAACCAACAGCAGCCGCGACCCGCGTCCGCAAAAAGGTCAAGAAGAATGTGTCGGAAGGTATCGCGCACATTCACGCGTCTTTTAACAACACGATCATCACGATCACCGATCGCCAAGGCAATGCTTTGTCGTGGGCAACTTCGGGTGGTGCAGGCTTCAAGGGCTCGCGTAAGTCCACGCCTTTTGCAGCGCAGGTTGCTGCAGAAGCCGCTGGTAAAGCAGCTCAAGAGTGCGGCATCAAGAATCTTGAAGTGCGCATCAAGGGCCCAGGCCCAGGCCGCGAATCGGCTGTGCGTGCGTTGAACGCGTTGGGCATCAAGATCATGTCGATCGCAGATGTCACGCCCGTTCCGCACAACGGTTGCCGTCCGCCTAAGCGCCGTCGCATGTAATTCCGGAGAGATATTCAAATGGCTCGTTATACAGGTCCCAAGTGC
>JAJTHU010000047.1 GCA_021300055.1 Nitrosomonadaceae bacterium
CAACCTATCCAGTGCGAGCGTCTGCAAAAAGGAATTGGCCCCGTTGGGGGCCTATCTTTCAACACTTTATTTGAACGGCTCGACGCGAACGTAAGCCTTTGATTTATTTGGTGCCCGAAATAGGAGTCGAACCTACGACCTTCGCATTACGAATGCGCTGCTCTACCAACTGAGCTACTCGGGCGCTGCCAATAGACATGGGCTGCAACAAAATTGCGCCGCTCGGCAAACCGACATTTTACCATCGCTCGGTAAACCGAGCAAAACCGGTCTTATCTACTGCGCTGTCGCATGAAGATTGGCTCAGCGGATTGCGTCGCGAACAGCACCCTTATTCACCGTCGCGAACGCGACCTCTACCACCAATTCGCTCTTGACGGGGCGCCCCAGCGCGCGGCCGGGTTCAAACTTGGCTGCCGAAAAAGCGTCGATCGCCGCTTGGTCAAACAGCCCCGGGCGCGTAGCGGATACCACCTCTGCACTATCGACACCCCCAACTTCGTTAATGCGTAGGCGGAGCACCACACTACCGCTCAGTCCGCCCGCCGCCTCAGGGTAGACAGGGTCAATCTCGCTGATCGGCACCGGTGCTTGTTGCAATAGTCCGCGGGGCAGGTAGCTCGGGGCGGGCGCCGGAGGTGTCGATGGTACATCCGCAGCACTCTGGCGATCACGGCTTGGTTCAGGCGGCGAAGCCTTATTGGACGCGGCCGCAGCAGGTTTGGATGGCGCGCTGGAAGGCACGGAGACCACCCAGTTCATGGCCGAATCACCTGTCACGCTCCTCTGTCCGCCAATCGCGCCGACATCTGCCAACAGTAGCAGGAGCGCGAGGTGACAGAGCGCCGACAGCGATAGCGCTATCAGAATCCAAGCCCGCCTTGATAGCCGCGGATTGTGCGAGTGTGCCTCAATCTGCGCGCTTTGCATGCGTACAGATTGAGGCCAACCGCTTGTGACCGCAAGTGTCACTGCGTTAATTCACGCCAGGTGATGCGCTTGCCTTGTGGGCCGGGCTGAACGACTGGGAACGGCAGGACGTTCTGTCCACCCGCCGCATCAGCAATCACCGCAACGATTGCACCGCCCGGCAGTTGCAAGATAGTGACCCCTACCGGGAGCGAAGGCAGATAACCCTTAGAAATCCGCCCGTTGGTTCCCGGTATCGGGTTGCCGGTCAGCACGTTCACGCTGATGTCTTTACCGATGCCGCCCACCGTACACGCCGATGCCGAAAGGATAGATGTCGCAAGTTTCAGTGTGCCCTTCTGGACCTTTGGATCCACGACCAAACGCTCTCCATTTGACGGTAGATCTGAGTACCATCCGTCTGCGCTTCCGCACAAGACAGAGGCGGTGCACGAGATTGTGCGATATCCATTTGGATCGTCGTCGGCACCGACTTGGGTCTGTACTTGTGGTGCCAATACGGTGCGTAGATTCGAGATTGACGTGCCAATGTAGTCTGCAAACACGTAAATCGATTGACGCTGCGTATCAGACAGGTCGGTCGCACCCAGCAAGCGGCCCGTACCGATGACGATGTATGGCTTGCCGTCCTGCTCCAAGAGATTCAACGCAGTACTGATTGGCTGACGCGTACCATCAGGAGCCTTGGCAACCGCCACCAATGAGGCGTCTCGGCCTGCAGGTGCAATCCGGTCGTTGATATCGAAGCGCCACACGTTGCCTGCGAGGTCTGCGCCGTACACCTGCAGCGCAGTAACGTCGATGGTTGGGTCATCCGTGTAAACCGCGAGATAACCCAAGCCGCTCGGCGCGGTCGCGGTGCCGTATCCCGTTGAGATCTTGTAGATGATACGACCCGTAAATGCGTTGAGTACATACAAGTATCCCTGACCATCTCCCGTCTTTGCAGGCGAGTTCACGTTGTTATAGCCAGAGCTGACCAACACCACCCATGTACCGTCGCTCAGTTTGGCGTAGGTCGGCGTGCCAAACGTGAAGCCGATGTGGCAGTCCGCACCTGAGGTAGCCGTTGTACCGTCATAACAGGTGTTGCTCCAGTTGAACTCCCACAGCGCCCTAGGATTCAGCGGATCGGTCACATCGAGCGCATAGTAGCCCTTGCCACCTGCGCGCAGCCCAGCGACCAAAATCTTTTTCCACGTCGCATTTGCACTATCGTAGGCATCAAATGCAGCGGGAGAACCGTCCACGTAGTAGTTGTGGCTCGATGCGTAGTTGGTATCGGCCAGTTTGTAGAGGTTCGGCAACACCTGCGTTGGCACGAACGCCCACTCTTCTACGCCACCGTCGGTATCGGTTGGTCCCGTACCCGCGCGGAACGCATGCAACATGCCGCTATTGGAGCCCACGTAAACCATGGGGATACGACTCGCGCTAGTCGCCACAAAGTTCTCGTACCCTGGGTCACCGTAATTCGCGGTCGCGCGGCGGACGTAAGCGGGCTGGCTGTTGACGATGTCCGCGAGAACCGTATCACGCTTGCGATAGAGACGCCCAGCTGTGTTCGCCAAGAAGTCTTCATTACCGCGCTGCCCGCGGATGAAGTTCAGCAAACTAGCGCCAGCCGCCGGCGTGCGCTGGTCAACCGATCCCGAGCTTCCATCTGTCATGCTCGTGTACTGGCTCAACAACGAAGCACGCGTGGCGTCAAAAAACGCCTGCTCGCTTGCATTCAGACCCGTCGAAGCAACACCGGTTGGAGCACCAGCGCCGTCACAGGCACGCGTATTCCAAGTAAACGGCGTCATGTTGTTCGTTGCCCCTTGACGGAACAGGAAGATGCGGCGGTTATCACACGCGTTGCCTACCTTCGCATCCAACTTGGTCTTGGCGGACCAAATCTGCGTTGGCTTAGGACCACCGGTGGTGAGGTCAATCTCACGAGCTTCAAGTTCACCTGTCCACTTCTGGGTAACGTATGTAGCGATATAGGTCAGATTGTCACCGTCAGACGGCTTCTGGCTC
>JAJTHU010000288.1 GCA_021300055.1 Nitrosomonadaceae bacterium
ATTGGGGTTTGGTATCCATCTAGTTGTCGTTTCCTTCAAGGAGGGCGCGCGCTTGATCGCGCCAGAGCTGAGCGGCCTGCGAGCCCGCTGTTGTCGCGTAGGCCTGTGCGGTGGCATCGATAAAGCCCCGCAGCGCCACGAGGTCATCGATTGCCGCTAACTGGCTTCGCAAAAAGACGGCACGCATGCCCATGGTCTCACTGAGGTACACATTGATACGCTCCCGCAAATCTTCTATAGAAAGTGAGGCCGACGGGCGTGCTGGCAGCGCGGCGGCCGCTGAAGCACCGGCCTCGTCTGGTGCGGTGCTAGCGGCAGAACCGGAAGCGACCTCGATGAACCCAGCGGTGAGGAGGTCCTGCAGATATCGCTCGATTTGGGGTGCCAATTCGCCAGCTTGTTCCAGATATGAGGCGACATCGCGCTCGCCGTCAACCATGATCAGGGCGTTACGCAGGCGTCCCGCCAGGCGGTGCTGGCGGGTTTCGAGCTCATCCGCGCCCTTTTTGGTCTTGCGCAAGACCGCAGATTGCAACATTTGGTGTCCAAACAGAGGGCGCGCATCCCGAAATCAGCGCTGATCTCCACTGGCGTGCGCGCGTAAAAGAATATTCTATGCCAGCCAACCAGTGTGTCCGTATCTTGCCCCCGCGTGGAACCAACCGCTCTAAGCAGTGACCAACTCGCCCGCCGCAGCGGGGCCGGACTTGGTCAATTGCCCCGGCTTCTTGAGCAGGTTGTCCGGTCCCGGTGTACAAATCCTCACCATTGGGCGGTGAATCAAGTGGGATTGGGCTATGCGCGCTCGCGGTTTTTGCTAGAATGCGGGGCTTCGCGTTTTGTGTTTGTCCGGGTTCGTTTTTCGTTTTTTGTCACGCTTTCGTTAGTTTCATAGCCGCAACTGCACGGCTTTATTGGAGATTCTATGCACACTCTGCTTGCCCGTTTGGTGATTTGCGCCGCGCTTTTTGGCTTCGGTAGCGTCGTCAGCACATCGATTTCTGCGCAGACCCCTGCGGCACCCGCAGCTGAAGCTGCTAAGCCCGCCGAAGGCACACCAGCCGCTGCACCTGCGGCCGCGCCTGCGGCACCTAAAGCTGACAAGCCAAAGTCGGCAGCTGAAGAGAATCCCTTCGGCTTCCGCGCCATGCTTGAACACGGCGACGCCGTTGCCAAGATCACCCTCGCCATCATGGTGATCATGTCGATCGGTAGCTGGTACATCATGTTCTCCAAGCTCTATGAGGCTGCGAAGATCTCCAAGCAAGCTAAAGAAGCAGAAGCTGCTTTCTGGTCGGCCGGCTCGGTTCGTGCTGGTGCTGATGCGCTCAAGGAAGATAGCCCGTTCCGCTTTATCGCCGAGAAGGGCCTCGAGGCCACTCAGAAGCACACTGGTCTGTTGGGGCAAATTGATTTGTCAGACTTCATCACGATGGGCATCAGCCGCGCGATCGACAACATCAACAGCCGCATGACGGATGGTTTGGCGTTCTTGGCAACCGTTGGTTCGACGGCTCCGTTCGTGGGTCTGTTCGGTACAGTTTGGGGTATCTACAACGCGCTGGTGAAAATTGGTGTGTCGGGTCAAGCATCTATCGACAAGGTTGCTGGTCCCGTTGGTGAGGCGCTGATCATGACCGCGATCGGTCTGGGCGTCGCTGTTCCAGCCGTGTTGGCCTACAACTTCATCGTGCGCAAGAACAAAGTGGCAATGGATCAAATCCGCGCCTTCGGTTCTGATGTGCACTCGGTGTTGCTCGCTTCCGCAAACATCAAGAAGTAAGGTACTTCGATGGCAATGCAGATCGGCTCTGCCGACGCCGAAGATTCACTGAACTCAACCATCAACACCACGCCGCTCGTCGACGTGATGTTGGTGTTGTTGATCATCTTCTTGATCACCATTCCGGTCGTGACGACTTCGGTCAAGGTGCAGCTGCCGCTAGAGCAGAACGCCCTCCAAGAAGCCAAGCCCGAGAACATCATCCTCTCTGTCAATACTCAGGGGCAGTTGTTCTTTTACGACGCGTTGGTCAAAGACTCAGAAGATCTGAAGACCAAGTTGCGCCGTGCGCGCGACGCAGCCAAGAAGGCTGACAAGCCGATGCCCGAAATTCACATTCGTGGCGACGTGCAGACGGTTTACGAGCCCATTGGTCGTGCCATTCTGGCCATTCAGGAAGTTGGCCTGACCAAGGTGTCGTTTTTGACTGATCCTACGAGATAACGCTGAAGCGACGGACGCTGTCCGTCGCGCAGCGATGCTGGAGACAAGTTATGGGAATGAACGTAGGAACTGGCGGCGGCGGGGGTGATCCGGAGCCAATGATGGACATCAACACGACGCCGCTCATCGACGTCATGCTGGTGCTGATCATCATGCTGATCATCACGATCCCCATTCAGTTGCACTCGGTCAACATCGAGATGCCTGTTGGAACGCCACCTGTACAAAACGTGAAGCCTGATGAGGTGCGTGTTGATATCGACCGTACCGGGCAGATTTTTTGGAACGGTGCACCCGTTGACCGGATGACACTCGACGCAAACATGGTCGAGACATCCAAGCGCAATCCACAGCCGAACTTGCTTATCCGCCCTGAGAAAACGGCGCGATATGAGCCTGTCGCATATGTGTTGGCAAATGCGCAGCGTCGCGGGTTGAACAAGATGGCACTCATCGGCGGCGAGCAATTCCGCTGATGCACCGTTAGGATGCGCCGTAGGATGCATGTCAGCCAGACGCAAAACTTAATTTGCTTGATTCCGCTTAGTCGGGTTCAGGCACCCAGAAGCAGAGGATGCATGTTGGAGATCCTTCTATGAGCACCACCGTTAGCTCCGAAACCGAGGGCTCAATTGTTATGTCGGGTTGGGCGCAGAAACAGCGCAACCCGAAGAAGCACGCCATCAGCATTAGTTTGGTGTTGGCCGTGCACGGCATTGTTGGGTGGATGATTTTTTCGGCAGACGGCCAACAATTTCTGAAGAAAGTCGCGCCGACGGCATTGGTGGAAGTTGTGTTGCCACCGCCGCCACCGCCGCCACCGCCGCCACCGCCTGAGAAGAAAATCATTCCGGATAAGCCACCACCACCACCGGATACTTATATTCCGCCGCCTGAAGTGGCACCGCCTGTGACGACCGCTGCGCCGGTGATTGCATCAACGCCGACGCCACCGCCGCCGCAGGAGTTCAGGCCTGCGCCACCGGCTCCACCTGCACCACCAGTGCAAGGGCCACGCGGCTTTGGCTCGATCACCAACCGCTCGGCTTGCGCCGCGGCGATCTTGGCAGGCTATCCGCGTGAAGCGCGACGCTCAAGCACGGAAGGTAACGTGCTGTTGCAGATTCGCGTCAACCCAGACGGCTCGGTTGCATCGGCTGAAGTGGTGAACTCCAATCCTCGTCGCGTGTTTGATCGTGCTGCGATTTCAGTCTTCACCTCGGGCGCGTGCAAGTTCCAGCCGGACAGCGCGGGTTACATCGCTAACCTCGATATCGTCTACAAGCTCTCTGGCGAATCGGCTGAATAACGCGATCACGCAAAGGCATCAAACGCAAAGGCCCCGCCAGTCGGGGCCTTTTGCTTTGCCGCGTGGCGCAACGATCGAGCGCTTGTCGGGCAATGCCAATGGCTAGAATGCAATCATGAGCGCCGTGCCTTCCACCGTCCCTCCCACCGCCCCCCCAACCGCCGCACGTGGTATTTGTGTCTTCTTCACCGGCTTGTCCGGTGCGGGCAAGAGCACCCTTGCCGCCGCGTTGGCAGCGCACGTGGAAACCGCGCGCCATCGTCGCGTGACCCTGCTCGACGGTGACGTCGTGCGCACGCACCTTTCCAGCGAACTCGGCTTTTCCCGTGCCGACCGGGATCTCAATATTCGCCGCATCGGTTTTGTGGCCTCTGAGGTCGTGAAACACGGCGGGCTGTGCATCGTCGCGGCGATTGCGCCTTACGCGCAGGCGCGGCACGACGCGCGACAAATCGTTGAAGCGTTTGGTGACTTCGCCTTAGTCCATGTGGCGACATCTCTCGCCGTATGTGAATCGCGCGACGCCAAGGGCCTCTACGCGCGTGCCAGACGCGGTGAGCTTGCCGCGTTCACCGGCATTTCCGATCCGTACGAAGCGCCGACGGATGCAGAGATCACCATTGATACGGGCAGCGGCAGTGTTGTCGATGCGCTGCGACAACTACTCGCGCATCCGCTGCTCGCGCACCTTGCGTGACCGTTAGAATGTCTGCCATGAATGCCCCGCTCAGCCCCGCCGATGACGCCTATTTCGCGTTGATGCGCCATGTCATGGCGCACGGCGTCGATAAGTCCGATCGCACCGGCACTGGCACGCGCTCGGTGTTTGGTTACCAGATGCGCTTCGATTTGGCGCAGAGCTTTCCGTTGCTCACCACCAAAAAGCTGCACTTGCGCTCGATCATTCATGAGCTACTGTGGTTCTTGATGGGTGATACCAACATCCGCTATCTGCGCGACAACAAAGTCACCATCTGGGATGAGTGGGCAGACGCCGATGGCAACCTCGGTCCCGTATATGGCTACCAGTGGCGCTCGTGGCCGACGCCGGATGGCAAGCACATCGATCAAATCGCCGAAGTCATCAAGCAAATCAAATCGAATCCCGATTCGCGTCGCATCATGGTCTCGGCGTGGAATGTCGCAGACATTCCCAAGATGGCTCTGGCGCCTTGCCATGCCTTCTTTCAGTTTTATGTTGCCGACGGCAAGCTCTCTTGTCAGCTCTACCAGCGCAGCGCGGATGTTTTCTTGGGCGTGCCATTCAACATCGCTTCGTACGCGTTGCTGACGATGATGGTTGCGCAAGTGTGCGGACTCAAGGCCGGTGACTTCGTGCACACGCTCGGTGATGCGCACATTTATTCGAATCACTTTGACCAAGTGAACGAGCAACTTCAGCGCGCACCACGCGCGGCACCACAGATGCGCATCAATCCAGACGTCACGGATTTGTTGGCGTTCCGGTTTGAAGACTTCACGCTCGAAGGCTACGACCCGCATCCCGCCATCAAGGCGCCAATCGCCGTTTAGTGCGGACATGCTGAGCCTTATTGTCGCGGTTGCTCACGGCAACGTCATCGGCTATCAGGGCAAGATGCCGTGGCATCTCCCGGCAGAGCTGGCGTACTTCAAGTCGACGACGATGGGTAAGCCCGTCGTCATGGGCCGCAAAACATTCGACTCCATCGTCGCCTCGCTGGGCAAGCCTTTGCCCGGTCGGCGCAACATTGTCGTGACGGCCAACGCTGCATGGCACGCCAATGGCGCGAGTGGCGTGGAGCGCGCCTCAAGCGTTGAAGAGGCGCTCGCAATGGTCGGGGATGCCGATGGCTTTGTGATTGGCGGCGCAACCCTGTACGAGGCCGCCTTGCCACTCGCCGCGCGCGTGTACCTTACGCAGATCGACGCGACTGTCCCCGGGGATACGTTCTTCCCGCCGCTGGACCCTCTGCAATGGCGCGAAGTGTCGCGCACCGCCCGCGCGCGCGACGAAAAAAACGCATACGACATGTCGTTTGTCGTTTACGAGCGCGTCGCTGGCTAGCGCCGCTGCGCGGTCATTGCTAAGACAAAACACCAGTATCGGCGCGCCTTTTCGAGCGTTTTCGCCCCAAAACGCCCGCCAATAGGCGAGTTTGTAGTCGAAGCAATGCATCAATGAGCCGGCGTTGGCTTGCTCAGTATTCGCCCGCGCCGGAGTAGGCGGATTGGTAGTTGTCGCGCCAGCCGCGTGGCGGCGG
>JAJTHU010000040.1 GCA_021300055.1 Nitrosomonadaceae bacterium
AGCGGCGGAATCCAACCCGTGTCTGGAAACTTGGCCGCCAGATGCAGCAGGATCGCGGCGGTTTCGCAGATCACCGCGTCATCATCAGCGAGTGTGGGGATGACCCCTGCAGGGTTGAGCTTCAGATACTCGGGCGACTTTTCGGCTTTCTGGTCGCGGTCAACCAGCACCAGCTCAAACGGCACCCCCATTTCTTCGAGCAGGATGTGCGGCGCGAGGCTGGCGTTGCCGGGGAAGTAATAGAGCTTGAGTGCCATGTGCAGTGTCGCCTCGACGGCTAAGCCTCGGAAGCCTCGGCGAGCCCTTTTTTCTTCAGCATCGGTTCGATGGTTGGGGCGCGGCCGCGGAACGCCTCATACGCCTGCATCGGTGGCATGGAGCCGCCGCTGCTGTAAATCCACTGCAACAGGCGCTTGGCAGTTGCTTGGTCAAACGCGTTGCCGGTTTCTGTAAAGGCTTCGAACGCATCAGCGTCGAGCACTTCGGCCCAGAGATACACGTAGTACTGCGACGCGTAACCGGCGCTGGCGAAGAGATGCAAAAAGTGCGGCAAGCGATGGCGCATGTAGATTTGCTTGGGCATGTCGATGCGCGCCAATTCTTCGCGCTCGAATGCGGCGAGATCGAGGCCGGTCATGTCTTCGCGCAAGTGCAAGCGCACATCGAGCAGGCCTGAAGCGCAGAACGTCGCGGCGTCAAAGCCTTGGTTGAACGTGCGCGCTTGTTTCATTTTGGCGATCAAGGCGTCGGAAATTGGCTCGCCGGTGGTGATGTGGCGCGCGTGCTTCTTGAGCACTTCTGGTTCACCCAACCAGTGTTCAAACAACTGTGAGGGTAGTTCAACGAAGTCGCGCAACACCGCGGTGCCGGACAAGCGCTCGTATTGCACGTTAGACAGCATGCCATGCAATCCGTGGCCGAATTCGTGGAACAAGGTACGCGCATCGTCCATCGACAGCAACGTCGGTTCGCCGGGCGCGCCCTTGGCGAAGTTATTGTTGTTGACGACGATGGGCACCACGGCACCGTGTGCGCGGCTCTGTACGCGGTACGAGCTCATCCACGCGCCGCCGCGCTTGCTGGCGCGGGCGAAGTTGTCGTGCAAAAAGATCGCGACGAGTTTGCCGGCTGCGTCGGTTACTTCATACGTTTTGACATCGGGGTGGTAAGCCGCGAGGTCAGGACGCGCCTTGAACTGGATGCCGAAGAGTCGGTTTGCGCAGTCAAATGCCGCTTCGGTGACGCGCTCGAGCGAGAAGAATGGCTTGACGCTGGCTTCGTCGAAGTCGTATCGCGCCTTACGTACCTTCTCAGCGTAGTAGAACCAATCCCACGGCTCGGTGGTGATGTCATCACCAAGTGCGCGAGCTGTGTCTTGCAGGTCTTGCGCTTCGATGCGGGCGCGTGCAGACGCGCGTTGCCAAACGTTGCCGAGGAGGTCGAGCACCGCCTGCGGCGTGCCGGCCATGGTGTCGGCCAGCGCGTACTCGGCGTAGTTGAGGTAGCCGTGCAAACGCGCCTGCTCCAAGCGAAGCTGCATGATTTCAACGGCGACAAGCTTGTTGTCGCGTGCCGCATCCCCTTCGTGGAACTCGCCACGCTTCAGCCACGCCTTGAAGGCCTTTTCACGCAGATCGCGGCGGGTCGAGAAGGTAAGGAACGGTGTGATGTGCGAGCGAGACAAGGTGATGAGGTGCGCGCCTTCCTCGAGGCCGCGTTCAATCGCGGCTTGCTTAGCGGCGGCCAACACGAACGGCGGCAGACCCGCGAGTTCTTCCGGTGTGCGCAACACCAACTGAAACTCGGCCTCGTCCGCGAGCAAGTTTTGATTGAAGCGCGTGTTGAGTTCAGCAAGGCGCTCCATGACTTCGCCATAACGCTTCTTTGCGTCCGGGGCGAGCTTCGCACCAGCACGCACAAAGTCGAGATGCACGCGCTCGACCAATCGCAGTGCTTCGCCCGTGAGGCCGAGCGATTGGCGCGCCGTGTAGACCGCGTCAATGCGCGCAAAGAGTGCGGCGTGCGTGTAGATCGCATTTTCGTGCGCGGCCAACGGTGCTGCCATTTCGCGCTCGACGGCTTGCAGGGCGGGAGAGGTTTCCGACGCCGTCAAGTTGCCGAACAGCATGTCGATGCGCTTAAACAGCTGACCGCTACGGTCGTAGGCCTCAAGCGTGTTCGCAAAGGTTGCGGCTTCGGGGTTGTTGGCGATCGCGTCCAACTCCGCGCGGTGGGCTCGCATGGCCGCTTCGTAAGCTGGGCGGAAATGCGCCGCGGACACTTGTGCGAACGGCGGCAAGCCGTGCTCGGTGTGCCAAGCTTGCAGCAGCGGATTGTCTGTCGCAGAAGAGAGCGAGATCGGAGTGTCCATAGTGGGCGCAAAAACGAGGGTTAGGTATAGGAACGCGGAGGGACGCGACGTAGAGCGAAGATCAGGTCGGGCGCTTTGAGAGAAAGATGGTTTTGCACGAATTGGCGGAGGCGGGCGACGCCAATGCAGGCCGACAGCAATTTTAGCAAAGGTGGCCCCCGCACCGGAAAACAAAAGTCGCCATTTGGCGGGCAGTTTCAGGCATTTTTGCCTGAAAACGACCGTCATTCCTTGAGTTTCGAATTCTGCGCAATACCTTGGGCCACGCTTCTCCCGCGCCATCGCGCGGTCGTTGGTCCACGGTGTTCGCCCAAGCCGTTCGCCCAAGCCGTTCGTCCAAGGCGTTCGTCCAAGGCGCGCCGTCAATTATCATGCGTGCATGCCGCTAGCCGACGCGTCCTCGCCGCAAACCTATCGCCCACTTAATGCTGCGGCAACCGCGTTCACCGACGCGCTCAGCTTCTCGCCAACCGCAGAAACGGTGGGCAACCTCACCGTCGGGCGCGGCGCGCTCGATGGTCGTGACTGCTTGGTGGCATTAGTTGAGAGCCGCACAGCATCAGGGGCGATCGGTCGCGTTGAGTGCGATCGACTCGCGAGCGTGTTCAAGGTCGCCGCGGCCAAGTCCATGCCGTTGGCGCTTTACCTCGATTCGGCGGGCGCGCGTGTTTCCGAAGGCTTGCCCGCTTTGGGTGCATTTCGTGCCATGTTCACCGCCGCGGCGCGCGCGAAGTTACAAGGCTGCCCGATGATGGCCGTGCTGGGCACCTATTGTTTCGGTGGGGCCAGCATGCTGGCGGCACTCTGCGATACGCGCGTGTTCCAAGCGTCGACGCGTCTCGCGATGTCGGGCCCGTCAATTTTGGCCGCGGCGGCGGGCATGTCCGCGCTAGACGATATGTTTCGTGCCATCGCCGAAGTCAGCATTGGTGCAGCCGCGCGTACCAAACTCGATCCGAGCAACACCGACCAGATGCCGACGACGTGGGCGCAGCCAAGTTTGCCGCGTGAGCGTATGGACATGCTGGCGGCTCGTTTATCCGCCGCCAAGCTCGCCGCACGCGGCGACAACGCCAGCGTCACGCGCCGCGATCTGGCGCTGCTGTATCCCAATGGTGTGGACGTGCGCGAGGTCGATGGTTTGTTGGTTGGCAAAGCCGCCGCGCAAGAAGACTGGGACGGTGAGATTACGATTTTGGGCAGCATCGACAAGCGCCCCATGGGCGCGGCGCGCGTGCAGGGCATGCTCAACGCGCTCCAGAGCGTGAACACACCTCACCTGCACGTGCTGATGGATTGCGACGCGCACTCCGGAGCGGTGGATGATGAGAAGGTGATGCTGTCGAGCTACCTCGCCGAACTCACGCTGAG
>JAJTHU010000115.1 GCA_021300055.1 Nitrosomonadaceae bacterium
ACCCACACGCAACCAAGGCCGCGATGCGCAACAAACAAATTGTCATCGCTGTCCGTGACGAGTCCGCCTGGCGCAACGCCGCCAGAGAGTTGAATCGCGCGGGTGACACGCGTCACCTGTCCGTCAACCAATGGCACGCGCCAAATCGCGTTCTCGCCAGCGCAAGCCAGCAAGAGTGATTGCTCGTCAGCCGCCAATGCAATCCCCGCCGGGGCCGGGATGCC
Organism: Nitrosomonadaceae bacterium; assembly: GCA_021300055.1. Taxonomy (GTDB): domain Bacteria; phylum Pseudomonadota; class Gammaproteobacteria; order Burkholderiales; family Usitatibacteraceae; genus UKL13-2. The sequence goes on from JAJTHU010000115.1 coordinate 225, forward strand.
GTCGATGAGGCGCTGCAGCTCGCCGTCGGCACGCAGGCGGTAAAGCGCGCCGCTACGCTGCTGCAAGCCGCTTTGACCGGCATCTGAAAAATACAAGTCGCCATTGGCGCCAAAGCAAAGGTGCCCGACCCCCAAAAAGCGCTGTCCCACGTAATGCGTCACCGCTGGCGCGAGCTTGCGCAGCGTGACATCAAACTCGAGGATGCCGTGACGCGCGTCGGCAATCATCAGGCGGCCATCGTGATGAAACTGCAAGCCGGACGGCCAGCCATCGTACTTGGTGATGAGGTCCCACTCGCCCGTCGGGGTCACCCGAAAAATTCGCCCATAAGGCGCATCCGCCACCCACAAATTGCCGAGCGTATCGAAGGCAAGACCGTCGAGCGCGCTGTGTATGTCGCGCCCCGCTGCATAGGCTGCCGACCACGGGTTGTCCCGCCCGGATTCGTGCAGAAAAGAGGGCAACTCGAAATGGGTATCGGATGTAAGCGAAAGGGGCGTGGCGAACATGATTCGTTTTGTGGAGCCCTTTACTGGCGTAATCGGGCTCAAGAACAGACTGGATGGGCATTATGCGGTATCCCTTCGGCGGGCGTCGGCCTAGAATGCCGGTCTCCACTGGTTGTAATAACAACGCAACATCACGACGCAACATGCGAGCAACGGGTTGGCATTTCTGGATTGACCGCGGCGGCACCTTCACCGATGTGATCGGGCGCGCACCTGATGGCACCCTCAGCGCGTGCAAGGTGCTCTCCGAGGACCCGCAACGCGCGAGCGACGCGGCGATCGCTGGCATCCGTCAACTCATGCAAGTTGCGGAGGACTCAGCTCTGCCGGTCAGCGACATTGCCTGCGTCAAGATGGGCACGACGGTCGCGACCAACGCGCTGCTCGAACGCAAGGGCGAGCCCCCCCTGCTGGCCATCACGCGCGGCTTTGCGGATCAATTACGCATCGGCTACCAAAATCGGCCGGACATCTTTGCGATGCACATTGAACTGCCGACCCTGCTCTATTCGCGCGTGATCGAAATCGACGAGCGCATCGGCGCGCATGGCGAGACGGTCGAGCGGTTAGACGAAACTCGCACGCGGCATGCACTGCAATCGGCATACGACGACGGCTTGCGCGCGGTGGCAATCGTATTGATGCATGGCTACGCCTTCCCCGCCCATGAGATGGCCGTTGCGCGGATTGCACGCGAGGTTGGCTTCACGCAGGTGTCGGTGTCGCATGAGGTCAGCCCGCTGATGAAACTCGTCAGCCGTGGTGACACGACCGTGGTCGATGCCTATCTCTCGCCGGTGTTGCGGCGCTACGTTTCGCAAGTGGAGGCCGCGCTGCCCGGTGTGCCGCTTTACTTCATGCAATCCAACGGCGGGCTCGCACTCGCGCGCCAATTTCGCGGCAAGGATGCGATCCTCTCCGGCCCGGCGGGCGGCATCATTGGCATGGCGCGCACGGCACTCGCCGCGGGCGCGTCGCACGTCATCGGCTTTGACATGGGCGGCACATCGACCGATGTGAGCCACTTCGCGGGTGAGTTCGAGCGGGTGTACGAAACTGTCGTGGCCGGTGTCCGCGTGCGCGCGCCGATGATGTCGATACACACGATTGCAGCAGGCGGCGGCTCAATCCTGCAGTTTGAAGATGGCCGCTTTCGCGTCGGGCCAGAAAGCGCAGGCGCGGTCCCCGGACCGGCGTGCTACGGCCGCGGCGGGCCGCTCACCGTGACCGATTGCAATGTTGCGTTGGGGCGCATCGACGCACGGCACTTTCCGCACGTGTTTGGTAAAGACGGCAAACAGCCGCTCGATGTCGCTGGCGTTCAAGAGCGCTTTGCCGCGCTCGCAGAGGAAGTTTCACGCGCGACGGGGGAAACGTTTTCTGCTGAGCGTGTGGCAAGCGGATTCCTACAGGTTGCCGTCACCAACATGGCCAACGCGATTCGCAAAGTGTCGATTGAGCGCGGTCACGACGTGACGCGTTACACCCTACAGAGCTTTGGCGGCGCTGGCGGGCAACACGCCTGCATGGTGGCCGACGCCCTCGGCATGCGCGAGGTGTTGATCCACCCGTTCGCCGGTGTGCTGTCCGCGTTTGGGATGGGCCTCGCCGATGTGAGCGCGATGCGCGAGCTGGCGATTGAATGTGAACTGAGCTCGAGCGGCGTGGACGTTGCGACGGCGCGTTTTAGTGAACTCGCCGAGCAGGCCAGCGCCGCAATTCGCGAGCATGTGGCTCGCGGTCAAAAACCGCAGATCGTCCGTGAGGCACTGCTGAAGTATCAAGGAACGGATACGCCGATTAACGTCGCTTGGGGCAGCATCGACGAGATGCGGCAACGCTTTGAGGCGCAATATCAGCAGCGCTTCGGCTTCCTCATGCGCGGACGTGGATTGCTCATTGATGCCATTTGCGTAAGCGCGGTCGCCCCATCGGCGACAGATGCACTTGCGACCAACGCGATGGAGACTGCGGCAGCCAACGCGGGCGCAAGTGACGAAGTGCAACTCTGGTCGGATGGCCGTCGCCACCGCGCATTGGTGTTGCCGCGCGCGCAGATGCGCGCAGATGCGCCCTACGCGGGGCCACTGCTCATCACCGAGGCCAACGCCACGACCGTGGTCGATGTAGGTTGGCGGGCGGTGCAACACCGCGACGGCAATCTCCATCTGACGCGCGCCGACGCAGCCCGCCACACCAGCGACGCGCGTGTGCACGCACCGACGCAAGCAGACCCTGCATTGCTTGAAGTCTTCAATGGTTTATTCATGTCCATTGCCGAGCAAATGGGCACGCGCCTGCAACAAACCGCTTACTCGGTAAATATCAAAGAGCGGCTTGATTTCAGCTGCGCGCTTTTTGATGCCAACGCTAACCTCATCGCCAACGCGCCGCATATGCCGGTGCACCTCGGCTCGATGGGGGAATCGGTTCGGTGGGTCGTTGAACGCAACGCGGGGAAAATGCAGCCGGGCGACGCCTATGTGCTGAATGACCCTTTCCACGGCGGAACCCATCTGCCTGATGTCACCGTCGTGACACCCGTCTTTGTTGGTGCGGGCGCGAAACGTCCAGCGTTCTTTGTTGCGTCGCGCGGACACCACGCCGACATTGGCGGCATTTCGCCGGGCTCCATGCCACCGTTCTCGACGCGGCTTGAAGACGAAGGCGTGCTGATCGACAACGTGAAGCTGGTGAGTGCGGGCGCTTTCCAAGAAGACGCCATGCGGGCGCTGCTGCTTAGCGGGCCGCACCCTGTACGCAACGTGAGCCAAAACCTCGCCGACATGCGCGCGCAAGTCGCCGCGAACGCGAAGGGTGCCGAGGAAATCGCGCGCATGGTGGATCAATACGGATTGGCCACCGTCAACGCCTATATGCAATGGGTGCAAGACAACGCGGCTGATGCCGTGCGGCGCGCGATTAAGCGGCTCGCCGGCCGCGGCAGCTTGCACCAGGGCAAGTTTGTCCTGCCGATGGATAACGGCGCGCAGATTGTCGTCGAGGCCACGCTCGATGCAGACGCGGGGGAGGCAACCATCGACTTCACCGGCACGTCTGCGCAAATCGAGTCGAACTACAACGCGCCATCCGCGGTGGTGTATGCGGCGGTGCTGTACGTGTTTCGCCTGCTTGTGGATAACGACATACCGCTCAACGCCGGCTGCCTCAAGCCGCTCAAGATCATCATTCCGCCGCGCAGTATGCTGAACCCTGTGCCGCCCGCGGCGACCGTTGCCGGAAATGTCGAAACATCGCAGTGCATTACCGACGCCCTGCTCGGCGCGCTAGGTGTCATGGCGGCATCAGGCGGCACCATGAATAACTTCACGTTCGGCAATGCGCAACACCAGTACTACGAGACGGTGTCGGGTGGCACCGGCGCGGGCGCCAATTTTGACGGCTGCTCAGCCGTGCAAGCGCACATGACCAACTCGCGCCTTACTGATCCGGAAGTGCTTGAGTTTCGTTTTCCGGTGCGCGTTGATGCACACCGCATTCGCCGAGGTTCGGGCGGCGCAGGTCGGCACCGCGGCGGTGATGGTGCCGAGCGTCGCATCCGATTCCTCGAACCGATGAGCGCAGCGATCCTTGCGGGAAATCGACGCAACGCGCCTCTTGGGCAACGCGGAGGTTCACCGGGCGCGACGGGCGCAAACTGGATCGAGCGCGCTGATGGTCGCGTCGACCAACTAGGCTACGCTGACGAAGCGGCAGTGCAATCTGGCGACGTGTTTGTGCTGCAAACGCCTGGCGGTGGTGGCTTCGGTAATGCCCGTTAGTTCGCGGTGAATCGCGAAGTGGCTGCAAACATCGGCATAGATTAATGTGTCAACTTCGCACTATGTCGCGCTACGGTGACACTTTGAGTGATGTGGCGACACAGGCCATCCCCTAATCGCGGGTGCGTGCTTTGCTGAGCGAAATCTTTGCGAGCCATGTTGCAATTTCGCCAAGCGCTGCATTTAGCGCATTGCGTAAATCTTAGGCAGCGGTAGAATCCTCCTCCCGTCGATTTTTCTTCACGTTGCCATCCGTTGATTTGGTCGATCGGGGTCGACATGGTGCGTCACCTCCCGAGCACTGTCTTCGTAAGATCGATTAGATTCCTCCTCGATTTTTCCTACCCTTTCGAGTCCCGTGCAGATCGGCCCATTCACACTCAAGAACAAATTGATCTGTGCGCCGATGGCTGGTGTCACGGATCGGCCGTTCCGCCAACTCGTGAAGAAGCTAGGCGCGGGCATGGCGGTATCCGAGATGGTCGCCTCGAACAGCAAGTTGTGGGCGACAGAGAAATCCATGCTGCGCGGCAATCACGTCGGCGAGGTTGAGCCGATTGTGGTGCAGATCGCTGGTGGTACGCCTGAAATGATCGCAGAGGCGGCGCGCTACAACGTCGGACGCGGCGCACAGATCATCGACATCAACATGGGCTGCCCGGCAAAGAAAGTCTGCAACGTCGCAGCGGGCTCTGCGCTGCTACAGGATGAGCCGTTAGTGGCGCGCATTGTGAGCGCCGTCGTCAATGCAGTCGATGTGCCGGTCACGCTGAAGATTCGCACCGGCTGGGATCGCGAACACAAAAATGCGTTGACCATTGCGCGTATTGCAGAAGAAAACGGCATTCAAAGCCTTGCTGTACATGGCCGCACGCGCGCCGATCTCTACAACGGCGAAGCGGAGTACGACACCATCCGCGCCGTCAAGCAATCCGTGAAGATTCCGGTGGTTGCAAACGGCGACATCGATTCACCGGAGCGCGCGCGCGATGTGCTTGCTCACACCGGTGCTGACGCAATCATGATTGGGCGCGCCGCGCAAGGAAGACCGTGGATCTTTCGCGAGATCGGTTGGTTCCTCAAGACCGGTACACACCTAGCGCCGCCGACGGTGCGCGAGGTAAGAGAAATCATCGGCGAACATTTGCAGAATCTCTACGCGTTTTACGGTGAAGAAAAGGGTTACCGCATCGCACGTAAACATATTGGGTGGTTAGTCAGCGGCAACGGAACGCGACACTCGTTGCCAGCGCCCGACGGTGAGGAATTTCGCTCGCACATGAACACACTCACCAGCACATCTGAACAATTTGTCGCGACAATGAAATACCTCACAACACTCGAAGCCAAAGGTCATGTATTCTTTGACTTCAGAAATCATCAAGACCAAGCCCCCGACCAATTGCAGTCGGCGGCCTGAAAAAAAACAGGCAATCTAGGGATTAAGTATGACGAGGGATTCCCGCAGCCACTTGCTTGAAACTAGTGGCGATAGCGAACTTTCCGCTTGCGTTCGCAAGATGATGAAGCAGTACTTCAAGGATCTCGATGGCGAGAATCCAACCAACATCTACGACATGGTCGTTGCCAACGTTGAGCGTCCCCTGCTCGAAGTGGTGATGCACCAAGCGCGAGGCAACCAGACCCGCGCGGCTGACCTGCTCGGACTCAACCGCAACACCTTGCGGAAGAAGCTGACTCAACACGGCATCGAGTAACGCGATTGCGCGGCTCGGTCAACCGAGCCGCTATTTCGCGACGTGAGAAAGTGAGCAAACTCGGGGGCGTGACGACTGTCGCACAGCGTCGCTTCCCGCCGAGGCCAGCCGCTTACTCCAACCAATCCCCCAACCTCAGGCCCTTGCCATGCAGATTTCCATCAAGCGCGCCCTCCTAAGCGTATCGGACAAGACGGGCATTGTCGGCTTTGCACAGTTCCTTGCCAGCCACGGTGTTAAGTTGCTCTCCACAGGCGGCACCGCGAAGCTCTTGCAAGACAACGGGATTTTGGTGACCGAAGTCAGTGAGTACACCGACTTTCCTGAGATGATGGACGGGCGCGTGAAAACACTACACCCCAAGATCCACGGTGGCATCTTGGCCCGCCGCGATCTTGCGCACCATACCGAGGCGATGGAGGCATACAGCATCCCGCCCATCGACATGGTCGTGGTCAACCTCTATCCCTTCGCGGCGACGGTCGCGAAGCCGGATGTGACTTTCGATGATGCGATTGAGAACATCGATATCGGCGGCCCGGCGATGGTGCGCGCGTCTGCCAAGAACCACGCGTTTGTATCGGTCGTCACCGACGTGCATGACTACAAGTGCATCATGGAAGAAATGCGCGACCACCATTGCACGCTCTCTGCCAACACGCGATTCGCATTGGCCAAGAAGGCGTTTGCACACACTGCCGAATACGACGGCATGATCAGCACGTATCTGTCGTCGCTCACCGATGCGGGCGATCGCAAAGCTTTCCCAGACAAGCTGCACCTCACGTTCAGCAAAGCGCAAGACTTGCGCTACGGCGAGAACCCACATCAAGACGCCGCGTTCTACGTCGAAAAGCACCCTGCCGTCGGCACGCTCGCCAACTACAAGCAACTGCAGGGCAAGGAACTCTCCTACAACAACATCGCCGACGCCGATGCCGCTTGGCAGTGCTGTCGCAGCTTTGACGTGCCCGCGTGCGTCATCGTCAAACACGCGAATCCGTGCGGCGTGGCTATCGATCAGGACACCCTGACCGCCTATCAGCGCGCATTCGAAACCGACCCGACGTCCGCGTTCGGCGGCATCATCGCGTTCAACCGTGAAGTCGATGGTGCCACCGCTGAGGCCGTCAGCAAACAGTTTGTAGAGGTGCTGCTGGCGCCCGCGTTTTCAGACGCCGCACGCAAGGTGTTCGCCGCAAAGCAGAACGTCCGGCTGCTCACCATTCCGCTGGCGCCGAGCGTCAACGACGTCGACATGAAGCGCGTCGGCGGTGGCTTGCTGGTGCAGTCCTCCGATGACTTCGACGTTTCGCAGTTGAAGGTCGTCACCAAGCGCAAACCTTCTGACGAAGAGATGAACGATCTCATCTTCGCCTTCCGCGTGGCGAAGTTTGTGAAGTCCAACGCGATTGTGTTTTGCCGCTACGGCATGACGCTCGGCGTCGGCGCAGGCCAAATGAGCCGCGTGGATTCAACCAAGATCGCCGCCATCAAGGCCAAGAATGCAGGTCTGGCACTCAATGGCTCAGTTGCCGCGTCGGATGCCTTCTTCCCGTTCCGCGATGGCCTCGACGTCATCGCCGATGCAGGCGCCACCGCGGTCATCCAACCCGGCGGCTCCATGCGCGACGATGAGGTGATCGCCGCGGCGGATGAACGCGGTGTGGCGATGGTGGTGACGGGGATGCGGCACTTCCGGCACTAAGCCGCCTTCCATTTTGGGGGTGTGGGTTTATAATTAAGGTTCATAAAAAACGGCCATGGTGCGCTACTATCCAAGTGAGGCTTGTCCTCCGCGTGCCCTCTGGCCATCTTTTCTTTATGCGCTCATTCGCTATTCTGATCGACGGCGGTTTTGTTAAGCGCAAACTTGGATCTGCCCAAGATCCCATGACTGCTCAGCACCTGAGCGCATTTGTCGAAAAACTTCAACATGATGTCCATCTGCAAAACTTGTATTTGCACCGTGTTTATTTCTACGACGCGGAGCCACTTACTGAAGTTGTAACGCGCCCACTAAGCGGCGGTAAGCTCAACTTTCGCGATAGCGACACGGCCAAGCGAAACGTGAAGTTGCATCATGAGCTCTCTCGGCTTCCGCACTTCGCTTTGCGCATGGGCGAACTCAGCTTTCGCGGCTGGTCAGTCAAACCACAAACCCTCCCTAACACAGGAGCCAGCGTAGTGATCACCGCAACCGACCTTAGCGCCAATATCCAGCAGAAGGGCGTGGATATGCGGCTAGGGATGGACGTTGCTTCGCTCACCCTCAAGAAACTTGTGCAGGTTATTGTCCTTGTGACAGGCGACTCTGATTTCATCCCTGCAATGAAGTTTGCGAGACGAGAGGGCGCTCAGGTCTACTTGGCACCGATCGGACACAACATACGCGATGGCATGTATGAACATGCCGATGTCATCTTGACGACGCTGTAAATGCGGGCCCTGAGCACGAGTGCCGCACCGATTCGGGCTAACGCCGTCAGCGGCGACCTACACAAATCCCACGCTCGCCTGCAGTGCAGATCGTGAGCTATCGCGCTTCACAGGTAAAGTTACATCGACTTTGAGCGGCGTAGATGTTGCAGCGGCCAATCGGCGGAACCTGCTTCAACCACTGGTTGCCGATGTCGTCTTGCATTTGGGGCGAAAATTGCCCGAAAACGCCCGCCAATAGGCGACTTTTGACTGAAGGACACTAGGTGCCTGAACGCCTGCTAGAGCACATCTTGCGCATTGGCACTGACGCCAATGATCTCGTACTCGACTCCTACCTAGGCTCAGGCACTACCGCCGCAGTCGCGCACAAAATGGGACGCCGCTACATTGGCATCGAGATGGGTGAGCACGCCGTCACACACTGCCTGCCGCGCTTGAAGAAAGTAGTTGAAGGTGAGCAAGGTGGCATTTCGGAGGCAGTGGGTTGGCAAGGCGGCGGCTTCAAGTTCATGCGATTGGGCGAGCCAGTATTTTTGGATGACGGATGCATCAACCCAGCCGTGCGCTTCAATACGCTTGCTTCGTACCTGTGGTTCTTGGAGTCGGGCACGCCGCACGCTACCGGCACGTTTACGACGCCGTTACTTGGCGTCGTAGGTGGCAGCAGCGGTGGCGAACAAAATGAGGATAGCGCTGCTGCGTCTCGCACCGCAATCATCCTTCTCTACAACGGCATTTTAGGTGACCGCCGCCCGCAGGCAGGCAACGTTCTCACGACGCCGATTTGGAACGGCATCCTCGCGCAGCTTCCCCCGCACGATGGGCCACGCATCATTTATGGTGAGGCGTGCCGCTTGTCCCGTGAAAAACTGAAGGCGCTGAATGTGACTTTCAAGCAGATTCCGCACGACATTCGGATGCGTTGACATGCCTCTAGCCCTAAAACATTATCAAGAACGTGCACTGGAAACCCTTGAGGCGTTCCTTGACGCGGCACGTGGTGCGAAAGACCACGCGGCGATGCAAGCGGCTTTTGACGCAGCACGCAAGCTCGGCTTTGGCGAATCGGCACGTCCTTATCCATATCGCGTGTTGGAAAGTACGATGCCAGAAGTGCCGCTGGCGTGTGTTCGCATTCCCACTGGTGGCGGCAAGACACTGCTTGCAGCGCATGCGATTGAAATCGCTGCGCAGCGCTACGTCGGCACCACAACACCTGTCGTGCTGTGGCTGGTGCCGACGAACACAATTCGCGAGCAAACGCTAAACGCTCTCAAGAAAGCCGGGCACGACTATCGAGAAGCTCTGCTACAGCACTATCCCGCCGACCGATTGACCGTACTTGATATCAGCGAATGCGAGCAACTACGTGCGCAGGACTTCGGCAACCGCGCAATCGTGATCGTTGCGACGATGCAAACCCTGCGCGTAGACAACACCGCAAGCCGCGATGTCTATGCGTACAAAGAGGCTTTTGAGCCGCACTTTGCCAGTATCACACCAGAGGACTTCTTGGAGAAGATTGGTGAGAACGATCTTGCCGAGCAACGGTATCTCAAGACAGGCGACCTGGGCAAGGTGAAGAAGAGCCTCGCCAACCTTCTCGCGTGGTACCGCCCAATAGTGATGGTGGATGAGGCGCACAACGCGCAGACAGATCTTTCGCTTGAGGTAATGAAGCGCATCCGGCCTGCATGTGTGATCGAGTGGACGGCTACACCGGCACTGACACAGAATGTCCTATTCCACGTCTCCGCCCAAGCGCTCAAAGCGGAGAACATGATCAAACTGCCAATCGTGCTTTCCCCGCACCCGAATTGGCAGGAGGCAGTACGCGATGCCGTGCTAACGCGTGAAAAACTAGCAGAGGTTGCACGTGGGGAGGATGACTATGTGCGGCCTATCGTACTCTTCCAAGCCGATAACGCCAATGGTGAGGTGCCTGTTGAAGAGCTGAGGCAGCACTTGATAGATACACACCAAATTGCGGCGTCGCGGATTGCGGTGGCAACGGGAAACCAGCGCGAGCTTGACGGCGTGAATTTGTTTGATCGCACTTCACCAATTGAGTTTGTTATCACGGTTCAAGCGCTCAAGGAAGGATGGGATTGCTCGTTCGCCTACGTGTTCTGTACCGTGCAGCGTATTCGCTCAGCAACGGCGCTGGAGCAATTGCTTGGCCGCGTCCTACGTCTGCCTTATGAGAAGCCGCGCAAAGACGAAAAGCTCGCGCGTGCTTATGCGCATGTGAGTGCAGATGTTACGGCTCAAGTTGCGAGCGAACTTGCTGATAAGTTGGCCGCAATGGGCTTCGAGGAGATGGAGGCTGTTTCAGCGGTCGTTCAGCCGACCTTAGGCGACCTGTTCGGCGAGACGCCTGCCCGCACAGTAGTCGAAACGAGCATCGAAGTAACCGAAAAAGTTGCGACGCTAATGAAGGAGGCAGCACCTGACTGCGTTGCCGTCGACATACTCGCGTCTGGAACGACGGTCGTGAAGATAAGCGGGGAGATTCCCGCTGCGTTGAGGGAACGTGTTTCGCAAATCGCGAACGCATCGGTACGCGAGAAGGTAGTGCATGCAGTCGAGCGCCACCATGCGCAGATTCTGAGTGCAGGCGCTCCGTCGCAACGCGGCCAACGCTTTGCCACGCTACCTCGCCTTTGCACGGAGGTGCAAGGCGAACTAATGCTCCTCGACAAGGAGCTGCTCAGTGAGATCGCGGATTACTCGCTGAGCGCTCAGCCTACCGATTTGCCGAACTTCACGCAGCAGGCCGATGAGCGCGCTTACCTGATCGATATTGAGCGCGGCAAACTTCGCATTGAGCAGGAACGCCAAAAATACCTGGTCGATCTAGACACAGCGACAACAGGAATAAGGCGCGAGGATGTAATTAAGGCGCTTGCAGACAAACTCAACGACGGCTCGATTGTTCGTCCAGATCTGGTCGCTTGGATCGGCAAAGCGTTAGAGGAATTGGCGCAACGAGAAATGACGCTCATCTACTGCGCCCGTCACATCAACCGACTTGCAGACGCTATGCGCGACCGCATCAAGTCCTTAATGGCTGACGGTCGACTCAAGGCGTTCCAACAGACTTTGTTTGGGGAGAATGCTGTCGCGCGCCTAAGTGACCATTTCCAGTTTCAGTTTGGCGCGAGCTATCCGGCGACATCTTTCTACAGTGGACGATACGTTTTCAGAAAGCACTTCTATCCGGCGCCCGGCGACTTAGACAATGACCCACTCGCCGAAGAAACGGGCTGTGCAATCGCGATAGACGAGCACGAAGCCGTCAAATTCTGGATTCGTAACATCGAGCGGCAGCCGGACACTTCGTTTTGGCTGCCTACTTCTACTGATCGTTTCTATCCAGATTTTGTCGCTGAAATGAAAGATGGCCGCCTGGTTGTTGAGTACAAAGGCGGCGATCGCTACACTAATGACGATTCCCGCGAGAAGAGAGATTTAGGCAATGTTTGGTCTCGGTTGAGCGCGGGTCGATGTCTGTTTCTGATGGCTACGGACGCACGAACGGTCGGAAAATCCGTAGCCGAACAGCTAACTCAGGTGATCGGCGCACCGCGCTTGCTCGACCGTTAAAGTCTCAAGCGCGTACCGGTTACGGTGCGGGCTCGAGCAGGTCGGCTCATTTGTTTTCAAGGTAAGTATGTCCACAAGCGTCCGCAGAAATGCGATCTTCAATCGCGTCGCCCCAGAGACAAATGACTCAGGTAGCGGCAACCATTCGGTTTATGTCGCGGGCCCCAGACCACAACTGGAACGTGAACAGACAAGTTTTGCAGAGCTACGTGCTGCAGTTAAGCGCGGGCTGGCTGGCCCTGCAGGAAAGCTGGCCGACGAAGTGCTGACCCGTCTGGAGGCGAAGTATCAGCATCGCGTTGGCGTGATGGGCATCATTCGTAACGAATTCAACGGGACTCGGTCCAAAAAATGAAACTACTCGTCATCGGATCCGGCGGCCGCGAACATGCTCTCGCTTGGCGCCTCGCGCAACATCCACACACACAGTGCGTTTACGTCGCGCCGGGCAATGCAGGAACGGCGCACGAAGAAGGCCTTGTCAACGTCAACATCACCGCGATTGACGAACTCATCGCGTTCGCCAAGCGCGAAGAGATTGCGCTCACCGTCGTAGGGCCAGAGGCACCACTAGCCGAGGGTGTGGTCGATGCGTTTCAGCGCGAGAGTTTGCGCATCTTTGGGCCAACGCAAGCGGCCGCACAGTTGGAAAGTTCGAAGGACTTCGCCAAGCAGTTCATGGTGCGTCACAACATCCCCACCGCGAACTACCGCACGTTTACCAATCACGCGGAAGCCAAGGCTTACGTCGCGGCGGAAGGTGCGCCGATCGTCATCAAGGCGGATGGCCTCGCTGCGGGCAAAGGCGTGGTCGTCGCGATGACGTTGGAAGAAGCCAACGCCGCGCTCGATATGATGTTGGCCAATGACAAAAACCCGGCCGAGGGCCGCGTCGTCATCGAAGAATTCATGCAAGGCGAAGAGGCGAGCTTTATTTGCCTTTGCGACGGGGTCTCGGCTCTGCCCTTCGCGTCGAGCCAAGACCACAAGCGCATCTTCGACAACGATCAAGGTCCCAATACCGGCGGCATGGGCGCGTATTCCCCGGCGCCCGTCGTCACCCCTGAGGTGCATGCACGCGTGATGCGCGAGGTCATCAACCCGACTCTTAAGGGCATGGCTGCGGAAGGCATGCCATTCACCGGTTTCTTGTATGCGGGTTTGATGATCGACGACGCGGGCAAACCGCGCGTGGTCGAATTCAATGCGCGCATGGGCGACCCTGAAACGCAACCGATCATGATGCGCTTGAAGAGTGACCTCTACACGCTCGTGATGGCGGCAGTCGACAAGCAGTTACACGTGACCGAGGCGGAGTGGGATCGCCGCGCCGCGCTCGGCGTGGTGATGGCAGCGGCCAACTACCCCGACACGCCACGCAAGGGCGATGTCATCTCCGGTTTGCCGCCAGCGAGCGAAGACGCAAAGGTGTTTCACGCGGGCACTGCCGAGAAGGATGGCGCCGTCGTTACCAGCGGCGGACGCGTGCTCTGCGTCACCGCGCTCGGCGAGACGGTCAAGATCGCGCAACGCCGCGCCTACGAGATGCTGGCACCAATCCGATTCGACGGCATGCAGTACCGAAAGGATATCGGGTACAGGGCCATCTCGCGGAAGTGACCATTTGGCGGGCACTTTCAAGCAAAATAGGCTGAAAATCCGCGCCACTACTGGAGTTTCCTGATGGACTCGAAAGCCGTTCGCCAATACCTGCTTGACCTGCAATCTTCTATCGTCGCTCGTATGGAGTCGATCGACGGCGGATCATTTTTGCGAGATGAGTGGAAGCGCGATGAAGGTGGCGGCGGTATCTCGCGCATCATCGAAGGCAGCAACGTGTTTGAGCGCGGCGGTATTTTGTTTTCGCACGTGCTCGGCAGCAAGTTGCCGCCGAGCGCGGCCGCTAATCGCCCCGAGATTGCGGGACGTCCATGGGAGGCGATGGGCGTATCGCTGGTGCTGCATCCCCGCAATCCGTATGTGCCGACGGTGCATATGAATGTGCGTTTCTTTGTCGCGAAGGCCGATGGCTCCGGATCGCAAGAAGATGTCTTCTGGTTTGGTGGCGGGATGGACCTAACGCCGTATTACGGCTTCGACGAAGACTGCGTTCACTTCCATCGCGTCAACAAGAACGCCCTCGACCCGCTCAACGCCGATTACTACCCGCGCTACAAGAAATGGTGCGACGAGTATTTTTGGTTGAAGCACCGTCAAGAGCCACGCGGTATCGGCGGCGTGTTCTTTGACGACTTTCACGCAGGCGGCTTCGACCACGCATTTGCGTTGCAGCGCGCGGTCGGCAGCGCGTTCAATGATGCCTATGCACCGATTGTCGAGCGCCGCAAAGACACGCCTTACGGCGAGCGCGAACGTGACTGGCAACTCTATCGGCGCGGCCGCTACGTCGAGTTCAATCTCGTGTGGGATCGCGGCACGCACTTCGGCTTGCAGAGCGGTGGACGTACCGAATCCATCTTGGCTTCCATGCCGCCACACGCGACGTGGCGCTACAACTGGCAGCCCGATGCGGGTACGCCTGAGGCGGAGCTACTTGCCAAGTACGTCAACGAGCGGGATTGGGTGTAGTCAATCGGCCGCCCCAACCGTACCCGCGCCTCGGCGGCTAAGCCTTCGGGGGCACCTCTGGCGGTGCAGGGCGGATCGCTGCGTTGCGCGCCATCGCCGCCTTGATCAGCAAATGCGCTGACACGGGTGCGGTCATGAAGATAAACAGCGTGATGAGCAGCTCATGCGCGCTAAAGCTCTTGTTGGCCCACGTCCAATAGGCGATGGACGCGAGCAAGATGCAGCCGACACCGAGTGTCGACGCTTTGGTCGGCCCATGCAATCGCTTGAGGAAATCGCCCAGCTTGGCGAGGCCATAGCTGCCAATGAGCGCAAACACAGCGCCGAGCGCAATCAATAGCGCAATCAACACATCTAGCCAAACGGGCATCATGATTGGACCTCGATGTCGTCCCGGCGCAGGCCGGGACCCAATTTCTTGCTAAACATCGGTTTGGCCAAATTGGATCCCGGCCTACGCCGGGATGACAGTTTGTGAGAGCGCTGGCACTCCCGGCAAAGACTTTGGTGATCCATCATTTGACGATATCCCCCTTCGCCACAAACTTGGCGACCACCACCGTGCCCACAAATCCCAGCATCGCAATCACCAACGCGGCCTCAAAGAACACGCTGGTTGCAAAGATGATGCCGAGCAATACCGTCACAGCGAGCGCGTTGATATAGAGCGTATCGAGCGCCAGAATGCGGTCTTCCACATCGGGTCCGATGGCAAGTCGGTAGAAGTTCAATAACAACGACACACCAAACATGATGCACGCGACGATTACCGCAGCCCGCGTGTAGGGGCCGAGGTGTGCGATCACCGCCGCAATCGGTGCAAACCAGTCGCCCAATCCCAGCGCCTCCATCATTCAAAGATCTCCATCAGTGGCGTCTCGTAGCGCGCCTTGATGTCCGCCGCGAGCGCGGCAGGATCATCGACATTGAAGGCGTGCACGAGCAAGAATTGCTCGTCCTCTGAAAAATCCGCCGACAAGGTGCCGGGCGTCATGGTGATGATGCCGGCGAGCGCCACGCGACCGTAGGGGTCTTGGATATCCAGCGGCACCCAAACGAACGAAGGCTTGATGCGCGCTTCGGGGCCAAGAATCAAGCGCGCTACATCGATATTCGATTTCACGATGTCATACAACACCACGCAACCCAAAATCGCCGCGGTGACAAAAGCGTTGGGGCGACCAGGCTCGCGCGGCACGCGATGCGTCCACAGCGGGATGCCGACGGCGAGCGCTGCACCCAGCAAGAGGTGCGCAGGATGCACGGTGTTGTTCAGGCCGAGCCACACGAGGAACAACACCAGCGACATCAACGGTTGAGGCAGCAGGCGGCTCATTTCTTCGCCTCCGACTGACGCTTCTCGGCGGGCAACTTGCCGAGTACGTTTTGGATCATCATGCTCGGTCGCTTGAGTTCCGCCGCAGCCTGGTCGGTGTAGCGCTGCACGGGTGCGGCGAAGATGGTGAGCGCCGCCAGTGCACCTGCAAGCACGACCGTTGGGGCGCGGTAGCCCTCGGAAGCTGCGACAACGGCGGCATCTCGCTTCCAGAACAAACGACTGCCCATGCGCGCATACGCAAGCACCGAGAGCAGTCCGCTCACCAACACGGTCGCGAATATCCACGCTTGCCAACTGTGCGATACCGATGTCGAGGCGCCCGCCAAAACGGTTGCCTTGCCGATAAAGCCACTGAACGGCGGCAGGCCTGCCATCGCGGCTGCGCCAATGGCAAACAACGCACCCGCCCACACCCAAGTTGATGAAGGTGCGAGCCCTGTCTCGGAAACGTGCTCGGCGCGAGTGGAATCTAGGCTCGCAGCGTTCAAGAACAGCATGGCCGTCGCGATGGTGCTGCCGATGAGGTAGAACAGCCCGCCGGATAGCGCCTTGTGTGAACCAATCGCGACCGCAGTGACGAGCATGCCCGCGCTCGCGACCACCGACCAACCGATAAGCGATCGGACATCACGCGCGGAAAGCGCACCGCACGACGCCACCAGCATAGTCACGGGCGCGACAAAGAGAAGCACTTGCTCGATCTGGGCGTTGATCGTGCCGCCATCGGGATAAATCAGCGTCAGCATGCGCCAAATTGCCACCACGCCCACTTTGGTCATAAGCGCAAACAACGCCGCAACCGGAAGCACCGCCGCGCGGTAAGTGCCCGTGAGCCAGAAGTTCAATGGCAGCAAAGCGGCCTTGATCGCGAACACAACGATCAGCAGCCATCCTGCTGCCGCCACCAAGCCGCGCGACGCGGGCGATACCGCACCGATACGCTGCGAAAGATCGGCCATATTAAGCGTGCCGGTCACGCCATAGAGCAGCGACACGCCGATCAAGAACATCGCTGAGCCAACGAGGTTGATCACCACGTAGTGCGTCGCGGCGTTGGTCTTTTCGCGATCGGCGTGCTGAAGCAACATGCCGTAGCTTGCGGCGAGCAACACCTCAAAGAACACAAACAAGTTAAATAGATCAGCGGTGAGAAACGCGCCTGCCAGCCCCGCTAACTGCAGCATGAACAGCGGATAGAAATACGTACCGGCGCTTTTTGGTTTCCCGGATTGGGCGGCGACCATGACAACCGCCGCAATCAGCGCGACCAGCGCAATCATTACTGCGGCGAGTTTGTCGAGCGCAAACGCAATACCGAACGGCGCTTTCCAATTCGAAAGCAAGTAGACGAACACCTCGCCTTGATGCGTGCACATCAGCATCTGCACCGCCGTGGCGACCAGCAGCGCGATGGCCAACCAAGCCGCAGTGCGCTGCAAGCCAATACGCGATTGCCCCACGATCAAACACAATGCCGCTGCAAGTAGCGGAATCGCTACCGGCAGAATCGGCAAATGTGTAGAGACGAACGCGTTCATTTCAGTCGCTCGCTTTCGTCATCAACGGCATCGTGTCCGTTTTCAATCTGACCGCGCACGGCGATGGCCAGCAACACAGCGGTCATGCCAAACGAAATGACGATGGCGGTCAGCACCAACGCTTGCGGTAGCGGGTCTGCGTAGTTGCTGAGGTTCAGCGCGCGACCCGCCTCGATAATCGGTGGTTTGCCCACCGCGAGTCGACCCATGAAGAAGATGAACAAGTTGACGGCGTACGAAATCAGCGTGAGGCCGAGCACAACGTCAAACACGCGCCGCCGCAAGACGAGGTAAACACCGCAGGTGGTGAACACACCAACGAATACGGCAACCAGCAACGCAAGCGAGGGCATCATGCGCGCACCTCTGGGCCCACCTCTGCGCTTGCAGATACATCGCGGGAAGCCGCGCCCAACTTGCCGAGTGTCGCCAACGCCAACATCGTGCCGCCAATAACGCACAAGAACACACCGAGATCAAAGAACATGGCCGAAGCGATGGGCACGGCGCCGACGATTGGCAGGTCGAAATACTTGAACGTGCTGGTGAGGAACGGATGGCCCACAAACCAAGAGCCTATGCCGGTCAGACCCGCCGCGAGCAGCCCCCATCCAATCCACTTGCCGTAATCCAAGCGCAACGCGCGCTCAACACTTTCGCGGCCGATCGCAACGTACTGGATGATGATCGCAATAGCGAAAATGAGCCCGGCAATGAACCCACCACCCGGCAGGTTGTGCCCTCGCAGATAGAAGTAGATGGAAACCAAGATCGCGATCGGCATGAGCAGACCGGCGATGGTTTTCAACATCAAGGAAGGACGGGCTTCTTCAGGCATTTTTGCCTCAAAATGCGCGCCGATACTAGACTTTGGCAGCACCACACCTGCCAAGAGCACAGCCACGATCAAACCAGCCATGCCCAATACCGCGATCTCGCCCATGGTGTCGAAGCCGCGGAAGTCGACGATGATGACGTTGACCGCGTTGGCACCGCCACCTTGCGGCACAGTGGTCTGCAAGTAGTACGGCGCAATCGAATTGAACGGCCGCGCCAGCACCGCATAAACCAACGCCGCCACGCCTGCGCCCGCCGCTACGCTCACACAGAGGTCGCGCCACTTTATCCAGTTGGCCACGCGTTCAACAGCGCCGACCTTAGGCAAGAAATTGAGTGCCAGCATCATCAAGATGATCGACACCACTTCCACTAGCAATTGGGTCAGCGCCAAGTCAGGCGCCGAGAAATACACGAACACCAGCGCCACGACGAGGCCCGCCGCGCCCATGAGCAGTAGCGCAATCAATCGTTGGCGATGCATCAGCACGGTGCCCACCGCCGCGAGCATGCCAAGTACCGCAACACCGAGCACAACCGGAGTGGCTTCGGCCGCAGACAACGGGTTCACCATCGCCACGTGATTGCGCCACATACCGTACCCTGCCGCGACTAGCGCGGTGACCATAATCAACAGCAAATAGCGTTGCAGGCTGCCGTTCTGTGTCGCGCGTGTGACGGCACCAGCAATGACGGTGAGGTTTTCAATGAACACATCGAACAAAACCTTAGCGTCGCCCGGCAGCTTTTCGATGGTGTGCAAATTGATGCGCTTCTGCAGCGCGAAGTAAAGCGCGATACCACCGACGAGTGCGATCACGCTCATCAACAGCGGCAGATTGAATCCATGCCAAATCGCCAAGGTGTAGGCAGGTAACTGCGAGGCGTTCTCTAAGCCGAGCGCACCTGTTGCAGCCAGCGCCAACAGCGGTCCAACCGTCAGCGCAGGCACGATGCCGACTATCAAGCACAGCACAACCAAAATCTCGACGGGAACACGCATGAAACGCGGCGGCTCGTGCGGTGTCTTGGTCAGTGCGTGCGGGCCATAAACCGGCTCGCCATTAAAAAACACGTCGTGGATGAAACGCATCGAGTACGCGACGCTCGCCATACCGGCAATGGTTGCTGCGATCGGTGTGGTGATCTGCAGCAGTCGGTGCTCGTCAACTGCGACGGCCTCCATGAAGAACATTTCTTTCGACAAAAAGCCGTTCGCCAAAGGTACGCCAGCCATCGCCGCACACGCCACCATCGCCAGCGTTGCGGTGATTGGCATCAGCTTCCACAAGCCATTCAGGTGACGCATATCGCGCGAGCCCGACTCGTGGTCGATGATGCCCGCCGCCATGAAGAGCGACGCCTTGAACACCGCGTGGTTAATGATGTGAAACA
>JAJTHU010000309.1 GCA_021300055.1 Nitrosomonadaceae bacterium
CATCATCCTGCCCGCGATCACGCTGGGCTTTTATCCGATCACGCTGATCATGCGTTTGGTGCGCGCAGAAATGCTCGAAGTGCTGCGCACAGACTACATCAAGTTTGCACGTGCACGCGGGCTCACCAACAACGCGGTGCACTTTGGCCATGCGCTTAAGAACACTCTCGTTCCCGTGATTACGATCACCGGCTTGCAGCTGGGCGCCATCATCGCCTTCGCCATCATCACTGAAACAGTATTCCAGTGGCCAGGCATGGGCTTGTTGTTCATTCAGGCAGTGCAGTTTGCGGACATTCCCGTCATGGCTGCCTACCTGTGTTTGATTGGCTTTATTTTTGTGGTGGTGAACTTGATTGTTGATCTTTTGTACTTCGCGGTGGATCCGCGCCTTCGCGTTGAACGCTCAGGTAGCTCCGGCGGCGGGGGGCACTGATCATGAATGACACGATCAAGCGCGCTCTCGATAGCGACCTTTGGTACAGCTTCAAGCGTCACCCGTTGGTGATCACGGCAGCGATCCTCTCGCTCATCTGCATCTTTGGTGCGTTGCTCGCGCCAATCATCGCGCCACACAATCCGTTCGACCTCAAGACGCTCAATCTGCTCGACGCGTTCACACCACCGGCGTGGACCGAGAACGGCAAACTCACCTATGTACTCGGCACAGACGACCAAGGCCGCGACGTGCTCTCGACCATCATGTATGGCTCGCGTGTATCGCTGTTGGTCGGCATTTGCGCGGTAGCACTGTCGATGGTCATCGGCATCACGCTCGGCCTCATCTCTGGTTACATGGGCGGTGCAGTCGATGCGTTCATCATGCGCGTGGCTGACATTCAGTTGTCGTTCCCCGCTATCTTGATCGCGCTGCTGATTGACGGTGTGGCACGCGTCATCATCGGCAAAGACGGCCACGACCAAGTGGCCATTTACGTATTGATCTTCGCGATCGCCGCATCCGGCTGGGTGCAGTACGCACGTACCGTGCGCGGCTCGACGCTGGTCGAGCGCAACAAAGAGTACGTGCAAGCCGCGCGCGTGATCGGCCGCAAGCCGCTCATCATCATGTTCTCGCACGTGCTGCCAAACGTGATGGGGCCGGTGCTGGTGCTGGCCACCTTGCACGTTGGCTCGGCGATCATCACCGAAGCAACGCTATCGTTCCTTGGGGTTGGCGTGCCACCGACGCAGCCGTCACTCGGCACCTTGATTCGCATCGGCAATGACTTCTTGTTCTCCGGCGAATGGTGGATTACCGTGTTCCCCGGCCTGATGCTTATCGTGCTGGTGCTTTCGATCAACATCATTGGTGATTGGCTGCGCGACGCGCTCAATCCCAAACTGCGCTAAGGAGCTACGCACATGTCCACTCCTTTGCTCGAAGTTAAGAACCTCAAAGTTGAGTTCCCAACGCGCCGTGGCTTGCTGACGGCCGTTGACGACATCAGCCTCACCATTGCGCCCGGCGAAGTGCTCGGCGTGGTCGGTGAATCCGGCGCGGGCAAGTCGCTCACGGGTGCTGCCATCATCGGATTGCTGGAGCCACCCGGCCGCATCGCAAGCGGCGAGATATTACTGAATGGCCGTCGTATCGACAACTTGCCGTTTGAAGAAATGCGCAAGATTCGCGGCCGCGAGATCGGCGCGATTTTCCAAGACCCGCTCACGTCGCTCAACCCGCTTTACACGATCGGTCGTCAGATCACCGAGACCATCTTGACGCACCTCGACGTGTCGCCCGAAGAAGCACGCAAGCGCGCCATCGATTTGCTCAACGAAGTGGGTATTCCGGCTGCTGAACGACGCATTGACCATTACCCGCACCAGTTCTCCGGCGGGATGCGCCAGCGCGTGGTGATCTCGTTGGCCTTGGCCGCACAGCCAAAGCTGATCATCGCCGACGAGCCGACCACCGCGCTCGATGTGTCGATTCAAGCGCAGATCATCACGCTCATCAAAAAGCTGTGTCGCGAACAAGGCACCGCCGTGATGTTGGTCACGCACGACATGGGTGTGATCGCCGAAACTGCCGACCGCGTGGCGGTGATGTACGCAGGCCGTATCGCTGAGATCGGCCCGGTGGCGGAGGTCATTCATAATCCGCAGCACCCTTACACGGTAGGCCTGATGGGCGCTATCCCGAACGTCGGTGATACTTCAGAGCGCCTCACGCAGATTGATGGCTCGATGCCGCGCCTCAATGCCATTCCGACTGGTTGCGCGTTCAACCCGCGCTGCACGCGCAAGTCTGAGGTGCAGGGCCAACGCTGCACTACTGAGCGCCCTAGCCTCATGCCCGCAGGCAAAACCCAAGCGGCATGCTGGTTGCATGCGCAGAAGAATTGAGGATTCAACATGAGCAATGTTCTTCTTGAAGTCCGCGATGTCGCCCGCGAGTTCGACGTCTCCAAACCGTGGCTCAATCGCGTCATCGAGCGCCAGCCGCGCACAATTCTGAAAGCCGTTGACGGTGTGTCGTTCACCATCAACCGTGGCGAAACGCTTTCGCTCGTCGGCGAATCAGGCTGCGGCAAATCGACCATCGCACGCGTAGTGTGCGGCTTGTACGCCCCCTCGCGCGGCTCGGTGATTTTTGATGGCGTCGACATGGCCAAAGCGAGCACCAGCGAGCAACAACAGCTGCGCAAGCGCTTTCAGATGATCTTCCAAGACCCATATGCCAGCTTGAACCCGCGCTGGCGCGTTGGCCGCATCATCGCTGAGCCGATTGTGGCGCACGGTTTGATGTCTGACCAGAATGAAATCCGCAAGAAGGTCGATCAGCTGTTGCTGCAAGTTGGCCTGTCACCGCAAGATCAAGAGAAGTTTCCGCACGAGTTTTCTGGCGGTCAGCGCCAGCGCATTTCGATTGCACGTGCATTGTCATCGAACCCCGAGTTCTTGGTCTGCGATGAGCCGACCTCCGCACTCGACGTTTCCGTGCAAGCGCAAATTCTGAATTTGATGAAGGATTTGCAGCGCGAGTTTGGCCTGACCTACCTCTTCATCTCGCACAACCTCGCCGTGGTTTCGCACATCTCCACGCGCGTTGGCGTGATGTATCTTGGCCGACTCGTCGAAATCGCCGACACCAAGCGCATCTTCCAGCAGCCGCTACATCCGTACACGCAGATGCTGCAGTCCGCGATTCCGGATTTGAAGATGACGGGTAAGCAGCGCACCCCTGTTGCGGGTGAGGTGCCGAATCCGCTCAATCCACCTTCAGGGTGCACGTTCCACCCACGTTGCCCACACGCAAACGATCGTTGCAAGGCGGAAGCGCCGAAGATGATCGAGCACCCACTAGGCGGTGCCGTTGCTTGTCACGCCGTGGAAGAAAAGCGCATCGTTCCGATCAAACTCGCGGCGTAGTTGTCTGGACTCTCGCCATCTCCAATAAATGCTCCGTCATTCCCGTACCCCTTCGGGGCATAAACTCACGGCGGGAATCTAAGTTTGGTCGTGTAACGATCCGCAACGAAATTGGATTCCCGCCTGCGCGGGAATGACGGGTACTTTTTCTTGCTTTGCGGAGCCCTAAAGCTGCAATTTGGCTGGAGACTACGACTTGCGCCAAACGCTCGCCAACCAGGGTTGCTGCTCACGCGGCAGTCCAGCGGGGCGGTAGTAGTGTTCTAGCTCTGCGAAGCCTGCGCTCTGCAAACATGTGCGCCAAGTATCCCAGCAGTAAGCAACGCCATAGCGGTCGCCCCGCTCGCCGCGCCAGCCCTCTTCGTCATTACCGCGCGGGTTTGAGGCAAACAACACACTGCGCGGTTTGAGCGCAACGCGCAGCTCACCAAGCACTCGCGGCAATTCAGCGCGCGGCACATGAAACAGGCTTGCGTTGGCATAGATGCCGTCAAAGTGTGCCTCCGGTAGTGCAAGGCGCAGCATATCCTGATGCCAGACCTCAGCCCCGCTATAGGCGCGCGCCATCTCAACAAACTCGCGCACGCCATCCAGCCCGACGGGCACGTGCCCAAGCTCACGAAACGTTTTGAGGTCGCGCCCCGGCCCGCAGCCGAGATCGAGAATGCGCCACGGGACCGGTACGTCAATGTGGCGCAGGAGCGCGTCAATGTTTTGGCTGACATCGTGGTCGCGCGTGCCTTCCCAAAACGCTTCCGCACGGGACGCATACGATTGAAGAGTCGCAGCGACCTCAGACTTGAAACTAGAAGTCATGACGGCAATCAGCGAATGGCCCGATAGAGGAACGGCAAGCTGGTTTCGATGCGGTAATCAACGCCCGAATGCGTATCGTCAAACTCTTCGTAGACATGCTTAATGCCCGATTGCTTCAAGCGCTTTGACAAAATGCGCGCGCCAAAGTGGATACCGTACTGGTCACGCCAGCCACAATCGATGAAGATACCCTTGAGCGACTGCAGGTTGGCGCGGTACTTTTCGACCAGGTTGATCGGATCGTGCTTCAGCCACGCTTTCCAGCGCGCGTCGATACGCTCGCCGGTTTCGAGATTGAACGGCAAGCGAAAACCCAGCGGCGCTTTCTGGTCTGGGTCGTAGCTGGCTGCCATCGCAATGATCATCAGCGCATGGCCCTCGCCATCGGAGAGCTTTTCTTTACGCCAGATGTGCACGAGGAAGTTCTTCACCCGGCCATCATCCATGCCCGTACTGGCGCGCTTCTCTTCTTTCAGCACCTCGTATGCGCCGGCCTCGCGGCGTTTGCTGCGGTGTTTGGTGAGTTCCGTCAGCGTGCGCGGCCAGTCGTTCATGTAAACAAAATCGAAGTACGCATCGCCCGAATGGCTAGCGACTGCGCCCCAATACTTGGCGTATTTCATGCCGTGAATGATGGCGCCATAGCCGCCGGATGATTTGCCGAAGCAGGCGCGATGCTCGCGCCCTTCAAGCGTGCGGAACTCGCGATCAACAAACGGGATCAGCTCACGCGTGAGGTAATCCGCGTAGTCGCCAATAGCCGATGAGTTGATGTACTGATTGCCGCCCAGTGACGTAAAGCAATCGGGGAACACAACAATGCACGGCCCCATCTTGCCTTCGTGCGTGATGCGCGCAATGCGCTCCGGAAAATTCTCTTCGAAGTTTTTCCAATTGACGTGCGAGAGACCAGATCCGGTAAAGCCGACCAAATCCCAGAGCACGGGAAAGCGCTTGCCGCGACCATGAGGCGCAGTGGTTTGTGCCTCGTCATATTGCGGCGGCAGCCACACTGCCATCTCGCGCACATGCGGATCGCCAAGCGCGTTATCCGCAAGAATTTTTGAAGTGTGCTCTAACCGAACAATGCGGCCTTGCGGCCACGTGGCGCGTTTGCGTGCCATGAATAGACTCCCGAGAGGTCGCGACAGGCGTGGTGCATATCGCGCGGAAATCCATTATTGCAGAGCACTCGCTAACGATGCGACGCGCTCTTGGGCATGAGCACGCCTTAGATACGCTTGGCCGTCACCACGATCTGTTCGACGCGCGTTGCCGTAGCAGGTTGGATCACCGCGCTTGCGGGCGCCGTTGACTGAGTCAGCGAGGACTGCGTAACGAGCGCTGCAGGCGTCGTAAGCGTCTGCGCTTCGAGTTCGGTCGTGGTCGAAAGGGCAACTGAAGAAACCAGCACCATGAATAGGCCGGCGGTTGCAACATGAAAACGGGTGTCGATACGTTGGGTGTTCATACGATTCTCCTAGAGAGTTCTCTTTGGGTTGAGCTTGCTTGTTTGCGTGATTCGCTGTGTTTGACGACGACAAGACCCACTTTGGATTCACGGTCACCAGATTTCCAGCCAGCAGCGATAAAACGCTGATTCCGCACCGCGAGTCGCGGCAATAGCGCGCCAAAGTCAACGACATACGGCCTGTAAGCGAAGGCAACTAGCGCACGCGCTCTCAGAATAGTTGCGCACGGCACGGCAAAAAAGTTCCTGCGTGCCAAGTTGTCGACCGTCTAGAGCATTGCTTCGTGCTTCACGCGCTCACTGACGCCGGGCCGATAGAATGTGAACTCTGTCGCTTAGCCGCGCAGCCGCATTTCCTATTTCCCCAGCCCGTCACCGATGGAGTCACCATGACTATCAGCATGTATCAAGCGTCCGTCCCCGCGTTTCAGAAAA
>JAJTHU010000349.1 GCA_021300055.1 Nitrosomonadaceae bacterium
GCTTTTTCCGCATTTGGTGGTGGACCCACTCGTTGATGCGCTGCTTTTGACGCTCTGACATCGGCAGCTGTTGGTCACAAGACAGAAGCCGATGGTAGGGAAAGCTCCGAGCGAACTTGAATCCCTCAATAGGAACACCTCGCAAGTCGACGAGTGCGAGTCCACATTCGTCATAGGTGTTGTAGAGGTACTTTTCGTTAGCACTCCTCATGTCATCCAAGAACCGACTGATGCTCATCGCAGCAACATTTCCAGCCATACAAGGTCTCCTCAACAACTTTGCCGGCTCTGCGCAGCTGACATCGTTGTCGTCAAAAAAGTTTATGGGCCCTAGCGCGTGAGACGACGATCTATCGTTCTACAACCTGATGGTTGCGCTAGAAAGTGTTGAAGTTCGCGCCCCGGGGCGCTCCTCTCGAGCTGATTTCGTTCCGCTCGACGACGTGCCCAAAGCCGATGTAGACGGCTAACCAAGCTTTGTATGAGGGCAAATGAGATTGAGGACAGATTCCGCCGCCGGCGCGCAGACTGGCAGTCGGAATGTGTCAGGTGAGGCCCACTTGGGGGCAATGGTGGCACCCGTTGGGGCGCACTGACGTAACGTCACGAGAGAAGTGCATATCGAGCGTATCAAACGCTGTGAGGGCTCCGCAAAAGATCGCGGGCCAGAGTCGTCCCCAGCGAGGGGGTCGAACGTTAGCTTGTTCTCGACGCACGACGCCGGGTCGTTATTGTCGGGAGAAAGCGTGGGAATGCAACAATTTTGAAAGCAGGCGGTGTGCCTGAGCTCCCCCTTGTTAAGGGGAAGCCATGGAAAGTGGGGACGAAAAACATCTTGCGATTACCGCTGCAGAGCGGAAATCTGAGATGCTTCTCAAAAATTAGGCCCACTTTGGGCGTTGAAAACTTCCCAAAAAATTCGAAAAGTTGCGCTGCCTCGCAGCGGCTTTGTCTGAAAGCGAAGCGCTTGGCTTCCAATACTTCGAACGGCAGCTTTTTTGTTTTTCTCGTACCATCAAATGTCAACACATCGCAAAAGCTGTGTCAAGCCCCTGAAGCCCTGCATTTCCAAAAGTGATTCAAGACCCACACGGTAAACATCGAGCGGCACGCAATCGGGCCCAAGCGCAGGGCTGTATTCGCAAGATCACTCCCGCCTTCATAGCGCTGGGCAGTGATTTTCGTAATGCGCAGCATCTAAACAACAGTCCGCGAGAACCGTTGCGCAAGCGCTGGTGCTATGGCCTACGGCTAAAATTACTCCAGATATCTTGAGACCTTCGAATGCATATTCTCGTCACCGGCGCAGCCGGCTTCATCGGCTCTGCGCTCTCACATGCGCTCGTTGCACGCGGTCACCGCGTGCTGGGTATCGACAACCTCAACGATTACTACGACGTCAGCCTCAAAGAGGCGCGGCTCAAGCGCCTGGCGGCGCACGATGCGTTCACGTTTCAGCGCATCGATATTGCCGACCGCGCGGCGATGGAGTCGCTGTTTGCGGCGCATCGGTTTGACGTGGTGGTCAATCTCGCCGCGCAGGCCGGAGTGCGCTATTCGCTTTCGCACCCGCATGCCTATGTCGATGCCAACCTGCTGGGCTTTGTGAATGTGCTTGAGGGTTGCCGCCACCAGAAAGTCGGGCATCTGGTGTTTGCTTCGACGAGTTCGGTTTACGGGCTGAACACCACGTTGCCCTTTGCCGAAGATCAAACCACTGATCACCCTGTGTCGCTCTATTCGGCCACTAAAAAGGCCAACGAGCTCATGGCGCACAGCTACGCGCATTTATTCGGCATTCCCACCACGGGCCTGCGCTTTTTCACGGTTTACGGGCCGTGGGGCCGCCCTGACATGGCGCTCTTCAAGTTCACCAAGGCGATGCTGGCGGGCGATTCCATTCCGGTGTTCAACCGCGGCGAGATGGTGCGCGATTTCACCTACATCGACGATATTGTGGAGAGCGTTGCGCGCCTCGTCGATAAACCCGCGACACCCGACTCCAGTTGGTCCGCAGCGAACCCCACGCCCGGCACCAGTAGTGCGCCCTATCGTATCTACAACATCGGCAACAACGAGCCAGTGCAGCTGATGCGCTACATCCAGGCGATCGAATCCGCGCTCGGCATCAAGGCGAACCTCGACTTGCTGCCCATGCAGGCGGGTGACGTGCGCGCCACCTCTGCCGACGTATCACGCCTCCAGGCGCTTACCGAGTTCCGCCCAAAGACCTCTGTTGAAGACGGTGTCGCGCGATTTGTTGCGTGGTACCGCGCTTACTACAACGCCTAATGATTGCAGCAGGCCGACACACAAAACCCTAGCAAATACGGACATATTCAGGAAAACGCCTGAAAACGCCCGCCAATACTAGAGTTTGCTATAGCCTACACTAGGCAGCGACTGGGCGGCGCGTGCCCGGGGCAGCGTGAGCGATATGCACCACTCGCACTTCTGTGGCACGTGCAGAAAGCCAGCCCAGCAAGTCAGCGTGCGACATCGGGCGCGCGTAAAAATAGCCTTGCCCGCGATCGCACCCCATTCGCTGCAACAGCCGCGCTTGCTCGACAGTCTCGATGCCCTCCGCAACGGTAGAGATCTTCAGCGTCTGCGCGACCTTCAGCGTGGCCTCAATCAGGGCGCGGTGATACTCGCTCTGGTCAGACTCGCTCACAAAGCTACGGTCAATCTTGAGCGCGTGGATCGGTAAGCGCGGCAAGCAGGAGAGTGACGAGTAACCCGTACCAAAGTCGTCCAGCGCGAGCTTGACGCCGAGTGTGCGTAAATCAATCAGGCGCGCCTGCACACTGCTGTCTTCAGAGGCCAGCGATTCCGTAATCTCCAGCTGCAGGTGCGAGGCGGCGAGCTTGCTTTGGTGCAAGCACCGCTCCACCATCGCCACGACTTCTGGCTGGCGAATCTGCGCAACGGACAAGTTCACCGACACAAAATCTGGCGCGCCAGAGCCGAGTTGCTCGCGCAGCTCGACAAAGTGCTCACACGCGCGTTGCAGCACCAACTCTCCGAGCGAAACAATCAGGCCGGAGTCCTCAGCGACTGGGATGAACTCCGATGGCGGAATCGGCCCGCGTGTTGTGTGCGTCCAGCGCGCGAGGGCTTCGATTGCGGTGCACCTGCCTCCAGCGCGTGGCGAGTCATCGAGATCTACTACCGGTTGATAGACCACGTCTATCTCGCGTCGTTTGATGGCCAAGCGCAGGTCGCTTTCCAGCGAGGACGTACTCGATTCATGGCTCAGCAAGTCGGGATCAAACAACACCCAGCGGCTACGCCCGAGGCGCTTCGCCTCGTACATGGCGGCGTCTGCGTCGCGGATGAGGCTATCAGCCGACTCGAAGTGGCGCTTAGAGGTCGCGATGCCGATGCTTGCGGTTGAATACACCTGATACCCAGCGATGTGATACGGCGCCGCCAACGCTTCAACCAAGCGTTCCGCGACGAGGCAAGCGTCGTCCTCGTGTGCCAACTTATTCAACAAGACGACAAATTCATCGCCGCCTAAACGCCCCGCAATTTGCCCAGGTATTACACTCGCACGCGCGACGAAATCGCTTGGCCGTAACGTGCGCTCCATGCGCGCGGCAATCTGTTTCAGGAGATCGTCACCCGCCGCATGGCCATACGTGTCGTTCACTTGCTTGAACCGATCGAAGTCTAGGAACAGCACCGCGAACGGCTTATCCGTATCGCGATCCCATTGTGCGACTTGCTCTCGCAGGATTTCCATCACGCCACTGCGGTTCGGGAGCCCCGTCAGTGAATCACGACGCGCGTTTTCGCGCAGCAATTCCTCATGCTCTTTGCGTTTGGTGATGTTGACGTTCACCCCCACCATACGTAGCGCGCGGTTGTTGGCATCGCGGTCCACTACGGCGCCGGACATCTCCGCCCAACGCCAAGTGCCATCGGCATGCCGCACGCGGATCTCGCAGCGGAATGGCTCCAGCGGTACTTCAAAGTGCGTGCGCAGCGCCTGCTCCATGTCGGTGAAGTCATCCGGATGCACGCGCGCCAAAAAACCATCGACAGTCGATGGCACATCATGTGGTGCCAAACCCAGCTCCGACACCCCCGCGGCGTCGAGCGTGTAAGCGCCAGTATCGAGGCACCAGCTCCAAGTAGAAATTTTCGCGGTTTGCAAAGAGAGCGACAACAGCATGCTCTGGGTGCGCTGATCGGTTACGTCTAAAAAACACGCCACCGCGCCGGTCACTCGGCCGGTTGAGTCGCGCAATGGCTCGCTGTTAATGTTTAGCCACTTTAGGCGACCCTCCGGCGTGGCCATGCCTACGATGTCACCGCGTACAGACGCGCCATCGCGAATTGAGCGCGCCAGCGGCAGATCCTCTGGTGGATAGGGCGAAAGGTCATCGCGGACGGACTGCCAAGCGGAATGGCTGTCCGGTGCACCACGCATATCTTCAACCGGGAGACCGAGGATTGTCTCGGCAGCGGGGTTAGCATCGACAATCACATTGAGTACCGCATCGTGCTCGATAATTCCGGCGGGAACAGCGTTTAGCAGCGAGCGGAAGCGCTCTTCTTGGGCACGAACGGCTGTAACGTCCGTTTCAACGACGATGAACCCCGCATCAGCCAACGAAGCATCTTGCGCAGTCCCGCCGCTGGCAGGCGCGTCGGCCGACCCATCATGAACAGTCGGTGCGTCTCCAGTGGGTTGCATGTCGATATCCAACCAGCGCACGCTACCCACCGCGTCGGCAGACGCGACCGGCCCGACACGCATGCCGACCCGCTGCACAAATGCCTCGCTGAGGCGCACCCGCACATCAGCGGCGTTCTGGCTTGCGTCGATTCCGATGGCGCCAAGGTAATCCAATCCCCGCAATTTCTTGCCGTCCGCACCGTGCAGATGCTGAAACGCTGAGTTGAACCACACAATCCGCTGCGCTTCATCCAAGATCGCTACTGCGTTGCTGGTATTTTTCGCGACGCGTGCCAAACGCTGCACCTGCCGCGCACGCTGTTCGAGGCGTCGACGTTGACGAATCACCGTCGAGGCGACTGGCTCAATGATGAACAGCGCCAACGCAACCATGACTGCCAAGCCTCCGACGATGACGATGCCCAACTTGTCGATCGCCAGTTCGGTTTTGGCCGTTACGTGCGCTTGGGTTTGCTGTACGAGATAAATCGCCGCATCTAGTGCGGCATCCGCTTCAAAGTTGATTCGCGCTTGCGCTCGCGCGCTAGGCCGTGAAACCTCAGCGTCATCTCGCAGTCGCGTGAAGTGGCTGACAGAGGCGGCAAAACGGTCGCGGGTGACACGCCAATCAGCGATAGCAGTTTCTAGCGACGCCGGTAGGCCCTCCCCTCGCTTTCGCTGTTCTTTAAACAGCGCCTCGATCGTCACGGCGGCATCTTGATAGCGGCGGAATTCGCCGGCAATCAGGACGTCGTTTGCTTCATCTTCTCGAGAAACCAGCAGCGCAAGTCGTTGAGGCATGGTGCGCTGCATACCAACATTGTTCAGCAGTTCGGCATCGCTGAGACGCTGAACTTCGCCCGACCACGACAGCCAGCCGGACGCAACGAGCAAAACCCCAAGGGTGGCAAGCGTGCCATGCAGCGCTACCCGCAGCCGCACCGCAGGCGTATCGCGACCGATGGCTTTTAGCAGCTGCCGCCAAAGCGGAACAGCATAAGAGGGGGCGAGTTCAACACTCATGGCGAGAGCAACTGGGGTTCGGTGAAAAGGCTACGCGGCGGGTTCAAGGGATTTCCCTAGATATCGGCGCCGATTAGCCGGGCATGAGTGCCCCCTCCAACTAACTGCCCCCGTTACGCAAAAACTCCCCGCGTTTCAGGTGCTCCAATCCGCGCTTTGTCGTTTTGCAGATGCCAACCCGCTTTTCACGCGGCAAAGTTGACCCAACCTGATTCGCAATAAACAACGGTGAGCACCCAAGATCGTCAGTGCATCGCCATAAGGGACTCCTGCCGGATCAGCACCGTAACCCGCCCGATAGGGTGGATTCGTCCAAATCAAGATAGGAGTTTTTTATGAAAGACCTTCGCTCAACACGTGCCCCACTCGCAGCACTTCTGGCTAGCCTTTCCGCCGCACTCATTTCTGCGGCTGCAGTCGTACCAGCATACGCAGCCGATGCGTTGCAAGTTGAATCGTCGGCTCTGCGGTCTGCACAACTCAATCGCCAAGTCCTGCGTGACTACGGCGGCCACTACCGCCTTGAGGACGGCAGCGTGTTGCGCTTCTTCCGCGAGGGCGAGCGCGTGTTCGCCAGCATTGCCAATGACGCCCGCGAGCGCCGCGTCGAGGTCAAAGCTGTTTCGGCAAACCGTTTCGTCGCGCTCAACGATGCGACCGAGTTCCGCTTCGAGAACACCGGCAGCGATCGTGTCACGATGTCGCGACCCATGGTCAGCCGGCTTGCCCAAACCAGCC
>JAJTHU010000347.1 GCA_021300055.1 Nitrosomonadaceae bacterium
AGATTCGGTCGAAACGACCGTGCAGCCTGAAGCCGTGCCGGCGTAGCCACACCGCTCGGCTGCAGCGGCTGCGGCTGTTTCGTGCCCGAGCGCCGAAGGTCGCTCTTACAAAAACTCAGGGCACATCATGATCCGCAGCGCGACTGGCTTGAACGCGCCACCTTGCTGATCGGGGCCGTCCGCGATGTCGTAGGCGCCACTCTTGCGCTCGCGCGTGGTGAACCACCACACCGAGCCTTTGCGTACGCTCATGTCGCGCTCTTCCCCCGACAGCAAAAGCGAGATCAAACGCCCGAGGGTGGGCTGGTGCCCGACGATGACCACGGGATGCCGGTTATCGGGCCAGCCCGCCGCGATCAGGAGGTGTGCAGGGAGCGCCCCAACGCCAACCTCAGGGCGAACGACAAGTTTTCGGCCAGACAACGCGCCGAGCGCTTCGGCGGTCTCCAGCGCGCGCGACGCCGGACTCGACACGATACGCGCTCCCTCCGGGAGATGGCGATCGAGCCAAGCCGCTATCTGCTGCGCTTGTTTCTTGCCCTTACCAGTGAGTCGGCGCGCACTGTCGACGCCGGAATCAGCCGAAGTGGCATCGGCATGCCGCCAAAGAATGAGGTCCATGGAAATATTCTGACGCCTAGTTGTGACCGAAAAGTTTCAGCAAGGCTACAGATGCGTCACGTAAGTGGCTGAAAATGCGGCACTTTTCGCGAGAGCGCGCCCTCCCAAACGGATGCAGCCCCCCTTTCCGGCTGTCACAAATGTGTCTCAGTCGCTCCCCATAATGACTGCTTCAGGGATTCAGACCAACTACAAAACACCTTTCGCATCACAGAACTAACGGAGACCATTACATGAAACTGACCAAGCTCTTCACAGCGACGTTTGCTGCCGCCGCAGTGACGCTCGCAGGTGTTGCAGCGGCCACCGACATCACCGGTGCCGGCGCAACCTTCCCATTCCCGATCTACGCTAAGTGGGCCGAGGATTACAAGAAAGCCACTGGCGCGAGCATGAACTATCAATCGATCGGCTCCGGCGCTGGCATTCGTCAGATCCAAGCCAAGACGGTTGACTTCGGCGCGTCGGATGCACCGCTCAGCAAAGAGCAACTCGATAAAGACGGCCTGATCCAGTTCCCAGCCATCATCGGCGGTGTGGTTCCCGTTGTTAACGTTGAAGGCATCGGCCCAGGCCAGATGCGCTTCACCGGCCCGCTCTTGGCTGATATCTATCTGGGCAAAGTCAAAATGTGGAACGATGCGGCGATCACTGCGTTGAACCCCACGCTGAAGTTGCCTGCAGAGCCAATCACTGTGGTGCGTCGCTCAGACGGTTCCGGCACGACGTTCCTGTGGGTTGACTACCTCGCGAAGGTAAGCCCAGAGTGGAAATCCAAAGTCGGCGTAGGCACAGCTGTGTCTTGGCCTGAGGGCGTGGGCGGTAAGGGTAACGAAGGTGTTGCCGCTTATGTTCAGCGCATTAAGGGCTCCATCGGTTACGTTGAATATGCATACGCCAAGAAGAACAAGATGGCGCATGCCGCTGTTCGTAACCGTGACGGCAACTTCGTTCAGCCTGACGACAAGACCTTCCAGGCGGCTGCAGCAAGCGCCGACTGGGGCAAAGTTCCAGGCATGGGTATCGTCTTGACCGACCAACCCGGCAAAGATGCATACCCGATCACTGGTGCATCGTTCATCATGATGCACAAGGCTCAAGCCAACGCCGACAAGGGCATGGCCGTGATGAAGTTCTTTGACTGGGCCTTTGCCAACGGTGACAAGGCAGCATTGGATCTCGAGTACGTACCAATGCCTGACTCGGTTGTAGCGCTTATCCGCAACGTATGGCGCGCCGAAATCAAGGGTCCAAACGGCCAAGCGATCTGGAAGTAAGCCTCACCTTTTGAGACTTTAGCCACTCGTCTCTCGAAGCAAATGTTGTTGAGCAGGCCGCGCGACGCAACCACGTCCGCGGCCTTCTCGCTTTGCTTTGAAGGACGTTTTCCGGCACGTCCGCGCGGGTTGGTCACAGCGCCTCGCGGAGAAACTGTGTAACCCCCTCGTGTGAGCCGATTCGCGGGCGAACACCGATAGAATCTCACTTAGCGGAAATAACGCGCATGAGTACTGTAGAAGCTACCGAAGCCTCTGGTTCACAGCGAAAGGCCGAGTACGTGTCCAACGAACAATTCCAAAAAAGCTTAAACGCCAAATTGGCGCGTCAGCGTATCCAGGACCTCGCATTCCGTCGGACGACGCTCAGTTTTGCGCTCTTTGTGCTGCTCTTGTTAGGCGCGATCATCGCCTCTCTCGTTTTGGGCGCATATCCGATCTTTGAGAAATTCGGATTTGGCTTTTTGACCAGCCGCGACTGGAATCCAGTCACGAACGAATTCGGGGCATTGAACGCCATCTATGGCACGGTCGTCACCTCGTTTATCGCCTTGCTCATCGCTTTCCCGGTGAGCTTTGGTATTGCAATCTTCTTGACGGAGCTCTGCCCGATTTGGCTGAAGCGTCCGCTCGGTACTGCTGTCGAATTGCTCGCGGCAATCCCGTCGATCATTTACGGTATGTGGGGCTTGTTCGTGTTCGCGCCGTTGTTTGCGAAATACGCGCAACCTTTCTTGACCAAGTATTTTGGTGATGTGCCTTTGATTGGTGAACTTTTTCAGGGCCCGCCGATGGGTATCGGTATGCTCTCCGCCGGCATCATCTTGGCAGTCATGGTCATCCCCTTCATCGCATCGGTCATGCGCGACGTTTTTGAAATCGTCCCGCCCGTTCTAAAGGAATCCGCGTATGGACTTGGCGCGACGACATGGGAGGTTGTCCGCAATATCGTGCTGCCTTACACCAAAGCAGGTGTCGTCGGCGGCACCATGTTGGGGCTCGGGCGCGCGCTCGGCGAGACAATGGCGGTTACGTTCGTCATTGGCAACACGCCGAAGATAGCCGCGTCGCTATTCGAGCCGGGCGCATCGATCGCTTCGACGATTGCTAACGAATTTGCCGAAGCCGGCGACGGCGGACATATCGCTGCACTGATCGGCGTTGGCTTGGTACTCTTCATCATCACCTTTATTGTCCTCGCGCTCGCCAAGCTGATGCTGATGCAACTCGCTAAAGGCGAAGGAGCACGCACATGAACGCGATCGCGCAAACCCCAGCTCAAGCCGAAGTCTCGCCGCTTTACCGGAAGCGCTTGTTTATCAATCGACTTGCGCTGACGCTGTCCCTGCTGGCGATGGCATCCGGGATGATCTTCTTGCTGTGGATTCTGGCGGTGCTGTTCATGAAGGGCATCGGCGGACTTAACGCAGCGGTGTTCACCCAAATGACCCCGTCGCCAGGTAGCGCGGGCGGCCTGCTCAATGCGATCTTCGGTAGTTTCGTGATGGTGTCCTTAGGCACCTTGATCGCGACGCCAATTGGCATTCTCGCGGGCGTTTATCTCGCCGAGTTCGGCAGGCGTGGCTGGGTTGCGCCGACCACGCGCTTCGTCAACGACATTTTGTTGTCTGCCCCGTCGATCATCATCGGCCTCTTCGTGTACACGATCTACGTCGCGCAGGTGAAGCACTTCTCGGCTTGGGCAGGTGCCATCGCGCTCGCCATCATCGCGATTCCGGTCATCGTCCGCACGACCGAAACCATGCTGTTGCTCGTGCCTGCGAGCTTGCGCGAAGCAGCCGCAGCACTCGGCGCACCTGAGTGGAAAGTCGTGACCATGGTTGCCTTGCGCGCCGTGCGTAGCGGTGTCATCACCGGCATCTTGCTTGCTGTAGCGCGCATCAGCGGGGAGACAGCGCCTCTGTTGTTCACGGCGTTGAACAATCAGTTCTGGTCATCCGACCTTAACGCACCAATGGCAAACCTGCCTGTCGTCATCTTCCAATTTGCAATGAGCCCGTTTGAGAACTGGATCGAACTCGCATGGGCTGGTGCAATGCTCATCACCTTCTCCGTATTGGCCATCAACATCATTACGCGCGTGGTCTTCCGCCAGCGTACCAACTAATTAGTGGTGACCCTATGAATGCTGTTTTGCAACCTGTCGAAGATGTGACCGCAGCACCGCCAAAGATTTCGGTGCGCAATCTCAATTTCTTCTATGGCAACTTTCAAGGCCTGAAGAACATCAATCTCGACATCCTTGAGCGCCGCATCACGGCGTTCATCGGACCATCGGGCTGTGGTAAATCCACATTGCTGCGCACGTTGAACCGCATGTATGACCTCTATCCCGGCCAGCGCGCTGTGGGACAGATCATGATGAACGGGCGCAACATCCTCGATAAATCACAGGACTTGAACCTGTTGCGTGCCAAGGTCGGCATGGTGTTCCAGAAGCCGACGCCGTTCCCAATGTCTATCTACGACAACATTGCGTTCGGCGTGAAGCTATACGAAAACCTTTCCAAGGCAGAGATGGACGAGCGCGTCGAATGGGCGCTCAACAAGGCTGCAATCTGGGGTGAGGTGAAAGACAAGCTCAAGCAAAGCGGCTTATCTCTATCTGGCGGACAACAACAGCGTTTGTGTATCGCACGCGCCGTTGCGGTGAAGCCTGAAGTTGTCTTGCTCGACGAGCCGACCTCTGCACTTGACCCGATCTCCACCGCGAAGATTGAAGAGCTCTTGCACGAACTCAAGACCGATTACACCATCGCGATCGTGACGCACAACATGCAACAGGCCGCGCGCGTGTCGGACTTCACGGCCTACATGTATCTCGGCGACTTGGTCGAATATGGTGTGACCGATGAACTGTTCATCAAGCCCAAGAAAAAAGAGACCGAAGACTACATTACTGGTCGCTTCGGCTAACACGTCGCGTAAGCTAACCAAACAAAACACCGGCTTCATGCCGGTGTTTTCGCTTTCGCCTGCAGTCAATTGACGCTTTGCGCAATCGAATGGTCGCCGATAGCCTGTGGCGCCGACTTAACGGGAAGAATTAGTCGGGCGCCCTCCAGCTTCCGTTCACGGTTCTGTCGCAAGAGCGTCATCGTGGTGTCATGGGTCACTCCTAGCATCTGCGGATTGTTCCACCAATCCGCTAGGGGTAGCTTGCATGTCATACGATAAATCTGCAGAAGACGTTGTCACCAATCTTTCCAACAATCCTTCGATCTACGACGTTGTCGATACCGCACTCGAAAACCCGGTTCGTCGTCGCTTGATCGCGGCTGGCGCCTCGGGCGCTGCTGCACTTTCATTCTTGTCGCTCACGGGTTGCGGCGATAGCAACTCGAGTAATCCCGCGCCGACGACTCCAGCATCAACACCAACCACGCCGCCGGTTGGTAAGGCAACTGCGCTGGGCTTTTCGGCTGTTCCCAAGTCGCTCGCTGACGTCGTGTCAGTGCCGGCAGGCTACCAAGTATCCGTGTTGTTCCGTTTGGGCGATCCGATGACCGCCAGCACGCCCGAGTACCTCAACGACGGTACTGACTCGGGTGCGTCGTTCGCAAATCGCGCGGGCGACCATCATGACGGTATGCATTTCTTTGGCATGAATGCCGCCGGCGCATACGACCCGAACGCCTCAGACAGAGGCTTGTTGTGTATGAATCACGAAGCCATTACGCCTGCGTTCTTGCACCCGAACGGCCCGACCATTGTTAACGGCGCTCGTACGGTGAACGAAGAAGTCATCAAGGAACTCAATGTCCACGGCGTGAGCGTCATTGAAGTGCGTCGAACCGGCAATAGCTGGAGCTATGTACGCAACTCGACGTTTAACCGTCGCATCACGACCAACACGGACATGATCTTGTCGGGCCCAGCCGCACGTTCGCCACAGATGATCACGCAGTACTCGCCGGACGGTTCACGCACCCGTGGCACCGTCAACAACTGCGCCCACGGCTACACCCCTTGGGGCACTTATCTCACCTGCGAAGAAAACTACGCGGGTTACTTCCGCCGCGTCGCCGCTGTTGACAACCCAAACCGCACGCCGAAAGAGCTGGTTTCGTTCGCGCGTAACGGCGTGACGGGCAACGGCCGCGAAGGCTGGGCCACAGCAGTTGCCGCAGACCCAACCGACACCACCTTCTCGCGCTGGATCACGGAAAAGCGCGGCGCTTCCGCTGATGGTCGCGATGATTTCCGCAATGTCTCCAACACGTATGGGTGGAACGTCGAAATTGATCCGTTCAATCCGAGCTCCACGCCAAAGAAGCGCACCGCAATGGGTCGTTTCGCGCACGAAGGCGCGTGGCCAGCACGCGTCGTGGCCGGCCAGCCACTCGTTTGGTATATGGGTGACGATTCGCGCGGCGAGTACATCTACAAGTACGTCTCGAACGCGGTTTGGGATCCCGCTGACGCGACACGCGGTATGGCGGCTGGCGACAAGTACCTTGACGACGGCAAGCTTTACGTTGCCCGCTTCAACGCGGACGGCTTGGGCGAATGGCTCGAGCTGCGCTTGGGCGTCGGCAACATTACCTCGGCCAACACGACCTATGCGTTTGAAAGCCAAGCGGATGTGCTGATCAACACGCGTCTTGCCGCCGATGCGCTCGGCGCGACGCGTATGGACCGTCCTGAGTGGGGAGCCGTCGACCCCTTCAATGGCAACGTTTACATGACGTTGACCAACAACAACAGCACCATCCGCACGCTTGCCAATGCAGACGCCGCTAACCCGCGCTTCTATAACGACCCGCGCACGACAGGCACCGCGCAGCGTGGCAATCCGAACGGTCACATCATTCGCTGGGCGGAAATCAACAGCAACCCTGCCGCCGTGGCCTTCAGCTGGGACATCTTCCTGTTCGGTTCGCGCTCGACGTCGGATACACGTACCGTTAACCTATCGAACCTCAGCGCCGCGAACGACTTCTCGAGCCCGGACGGAATCTGGTTCGGCAAGAACGGCATCCTGTGGATTCAGACGGACGATGGCGCCTACACGGACGTTAGCAACTGCATGATGCTCGCGGCTATCCCAGGCGCAGTGCGTGATGGTGGTCCAGTCATCGTTCCGAACACGGACGGCACGACGACCCGCAACGTCACCACCTACGTCGGCGCGCAACTCGGTGAAACGAGACTCCGCCGCTTCATGGTCGGTCCGAAAGAGTGCGAAATCACCGGCATCATTGAGACACCAGATGGTCGGACGCTCTTCGTGAACATCCAGCACCCAGGCGAAGACACCACGCCTAACTTCACAACCCGTACTTACGGCAGCAACTGGCCTGATGGTGGCAACGCACGTCCGCGCAGCGCGACGATCGTCGTCACCCGCACTGACGGTGGCGTGATCGGCGTTTAAGCAACAAGAAAGAGGCGGCCCGCGCAACGGGCTGCCTCACTTCAAGTTGTACCGACTAAACCAAACCCGCGCCCTAGCGCGGGTTTGGTTTTTTTGCGGCGGGCGCCGGCAAGCGAAGTAGCGACTGCGTCTCGCGCACGCTGCCGTTGATAAACACAACTTGCATACGCTCCGCACTTTCGATGCGAAGCTCCGCCTCGCCGATCGCAGCACCGGCGGGGCTCAGCTCGCCACTGGCTGACATACGCACATCTTCGAGTCGGTAAACGGCGCCGCGGTAAGCGCTGAAGTCCTCTGACCATTGCCCCGAGGTCATCATCACGAATTGACGGCCGAACATGCTGACGGAGGCCTGCGGGAGCTGCGTAAATTTAGCGATTTGCCCGGTGTCTGCGCGGTGGGTGACGGCCACAACGGCAGCCACTGCAAGGTTGCTGGTGGTGCTGCCAAGCACTTCGGGACTTACCCAGTATCCGCTATGGTCAATCGCGGACCCGTTGCGCTCAAAGCGCGCGAGGACGGTGCGCGCCGCAGAGACGGGCAACGTACAGCGGTTAATCTGTCCCAAGCAGGCGCCGCTCCAACCGGCAAACGCCGAACCGAACTCCGGAGAAGCGCTCAGCGTGACCAGCGTTTCGGGCGCAAAGGCTGTCGCGCAGTTTGCCCCGCAGGCAATCCCGCTCGGGTTCGACGTGACCAAGCCGCGACCATTGCCTTGCAGACCCACGGTCAAGACGTTTTGGGAAAGCGAAGTGTTGCCGATATAGGCAGCGATGTTCTCGATGTCGCGCCGCGTGAGCAGCGCGGTTAGAAAACCCATGCTGCTCACTTGGTTGATCGCCGACGACAACGAATCTGCATTGTTGGCCGCTAATTGGGCGCGCTGGTCGGGAGGCGACCCGTGACAAGCCTGGCACAGTAGTTGGTAGCGCTCGCGCCCGGCAACAGGATCGGCCGGGGGCGTCTGCGCCTGCGTCGCCGTTGATAGCAACCCTGATAGCCCGACCGCGAATGAGCAAAGTGCCCTATTGGCGGGGTGTTTGAGGCGAAAATGCCTGAAACTGCCCGCCCCGCTTGCACTTTGCATACTCGATCGCACTCCCACCGCTTGCCCTTCCAACGAAGCAAATGCCGAACGCGCGACTATCTCGCGTGCGTGTTTCAAGCAAGCGACAGAAAAAAGACACTAGCCCTATACAGCCGAAGCCCTGCCATAGAGCACCCACAAAGTGAATAGCGAGGCCGAAACAAACATTACGAACGAATACAGCGCAGCCGGAATGGCATATGCGCCATCGCCAAGCACATGAAGCGCGACAAACATCGCGAGCGCCGCGTTGTGGATGGCGATCTCCATGGAGATCGCGGTCGCCTGCGCTTTCCCGAGGCCCGCAAGGCGCGGCAGGAAGTAACCGCACAGCAACGACAGCAAATTAAAGAGCACGCATGCCACGCCCACCGTGACCAAGTGCTGAAGTAACACCTCTGCACTTCGCGCCAAGGCGACCACACTAAAGAGTGCGAGCGCCAATACGGATATCAACCGCACCCAGGATTCAGCGCGCTTCGCAAACGTCGGCCAGCGTACACTAAGCAACATGCCGATCAAAACCGGCATCACGACGAGCATCGACACTTCAGCGACCTTTACAAAAGGTGCAGGGACATCGCGCACGCTATCGGTGAAATACCAAAGCGAGAACGAGACGATCAGCGATAGCGTGACCAGCGACACAACGCTATTGATTGCGGTGAGCGTGATGTTCAGCGCGACGTCAACATGGGCAACATGGCTGAAAATGTTCGCCGACGCGCCGCCGGGAGCGGCGGCGATGAGCATCATCCCAACGGCGAGCGTAGGCGGCAACGCCAACACAACCACCAGTGCAAAACACACGCCCGTCAGCAACACGGTCTGTACGAACAATCCAAGCAACACTGCGCGCGGCATCGCAAGCACGCGCGCGAAGTCTGCCCATGTGAGGCTGAGACCAAGGCCCGCCATGATGAGCGCGACCGCCGCAGGCAGCAACACACTCAGAACGAGGCTGTTCTCCACGACCGCGCCCTCACAGACTAGACAGGTCTGTGCGCGCGGTCACCCAATCCAATGTGGCCGCGGATTGACTGCACTTGCGGATGTACTAAAGGCTGGGTGTGCTTGTTGTGCGCTCAAGAAGACTGATTCAAGATTGGCAACCAGTTCCTCCCAATCGAGGGTCTGCGCGACTGCGCGCGCGGCAGCACCAATAGCGCGCGTACCCTCAACATCGCGGCGCCACGCGTCGATCAACCGCTCGGCTGTTGCGACGAAAGCGCGTCCATCGCCAAATGGGACCAAGTACCCGCTCGCGTCGTTCACAATCAGTTGTGATGCCGCCGCATAGTCATAGGCCACCGTCACAAGTCCACTCGCCATCGCTTCCGGGGTGACGTTGCCGAAGGTCTCCGTCACAGATGGAAACAGAAAGATGTCGCCGCTCGCGTAATGCTCGGCGAGTGCCTCGTTGCGCTGCATGCCAGCAAAGATGGCAAAGGGAAGCCGCGCTTCAAGATCGCGGCGCTGCGGCCCGTCACCAACCAGCACCAGTCGCGCCTCAGGCACTCGGCGACGCATCGCCTCGAAGGCCTCGGCCAGCAACATGATGTTTTTCTCAGACGCCAACCGACCCACATACACAATCACCGGCGTGTTCGGTGAGGCGCCCCACTGCTGACGGAGTTCTTCACTTCGCCGAGCAGGAGAGAACAATCGTGTGTCCACGCCGCGCGCCACAACACGTACGTTGCGGAAGCCGATCTCTTGCAATTGGCCGCGTAGCGCTTCCGTTGGCACCATCGTGCAAGCGGTTCGGTTATGGAACTTCCTTAGGTATGCCAGGATTGGCTTTTTGAGCCAGCCAATACCATAGTGGCCGCTGTAAGCGTGAAAGTTCGTGCGGAAATCAGAAGTGACAGGCAGCTTCAACTTCGTGGCCGCCTGCAGGGCCGACCACCCAAGCGGCCCCTCGGTGACGATGTGCACGACATCCGGACGATGCACGCTCCACAGCTTCACCAGGGCATTCTTCGATGGCAAGCCCATTTTCAAGTGCGGATACCTCGGGATCGGCAGCCCGCGCATGATCACTTCATGACTTGCGCCATCGTCGTGCCGCGTTTGGCGAGGCCGAATCAACTGCACGTCATGGCCGCGGAGCCGCAAGCCTTCGACAAAACGGTAGATCGTCAGCGCAACGCCGTTGACTTCGGGCGGGTAGGTCTCCGTGACGACGGCGAGGCGAAGACTGCGACGACTCGCTTGTACTTCGTCCACTAGGATCTCGCGATCGCCAATCATCGATGCTGTCGATTCAATTTGCATGCCCACAATATGCGAATTGAATGCAACACTTTCGTGACCGATTGGCGACAACGTGTCAAACAGTTGTCGCTAAATCGTCGCCAATGCGTCACCAGCCCGTCATCATTGGGCGTCACCATTCCGTCACCAAAGCATCCCGTTTACGTCATATGATGGGACGCATTCGCAACCGCGCGCATTGGGGCATCGCCTGCACTGCGCGAGCTCAAACTGAAAGGAGACGGCGTGGATCAGTCGAATAACGAACTAGGCTTCGGCGCGCGGATTAAGCGTGTGTATGGCGAACTTCATACGCAGCGTATGGACGATCACCGGTACTACCATCACAGCCGAATCAATCAGTCGTTGCACTTTTTGAGCGCGACGACATTTGTCTTTTGTTACGCACTGCTCTTCACCGACCCTGCGCTTGCAGGACTACTGGCTTGGCTCGTCGCCATGACCAGCCGCCAAGCGGGT
The DNA here is from genome assembly GCA_021300055.1 of Nitrosomonadaceae bacterium. Taxonomy (GTDB): domain Bacteria; phylum Pseudomonadota; class Gammaproteobacteria; order Burkholderiales; family Usitatibacteraceae; genus UKL13-2. Next base: position 11,120 of record JAJTHU010000347.1, read on the forward strand.
CATTTTTTCTTCGAGCCGCGTGGCTACGACCATGTCAACCAAGCTACACACGAATACAAAGAAGAGATCAAGGTTGGCTACAACCTGTTTCGGAAGGTCGTGTTGATGTCGATCTGGGCAGCTTCGCCAGTGGTACTGTTTATCGAGCCGACGCTGTTCGGCATCTTTACACCAACCGAGTCAGCAACCGAGTTCATGCGCCAGTGCGGACTGATCTGGCTCGCTCTGGGTGTCGCCGGGCTGCTGTTCCGAGTGGTACACCTCTTTTTCATTCGCGACGTTGTCACGGGCGTGGTTTGGGGTCTGAAGATTCTGACGGACCCATTCCACGACATTAAGCTCTACTGGAAGGCGCCCTTCTATCTCATGCGTGGTCAGTTGATCGACCCCATGGACCACATTGCGCACAACATCGTTGCCGCACCGGCGCGCGGCAACGACTAGCACTCAACACACACGCTACAAACGCTGCGGCCCCTTAAGTTCACTTTAGGGGCCGCAGTCGTTTTGCAAGCGCTAGTGGTGTGAGTCGGAACTGCGCCCGCAGCGTCGCAGGTTAGGCGAACCGCTTGCCGAGCATTTCGCGCAGCAGTGCTCGTTTAATCGCCTTGTTGCTAAGCGCAGGATTAATCCACCACCAACCATCGGCCTGCATGGCTTGGCAGGCACGCACAATGCGCGTTGCGACCTCAATAAAGTCTCGGTCAGTGTAGTTAAGCGAGAAGATAAAGCGGCCCGTACCAACCCATGACAATGCGAGTCCCTCGCGGCGCAAATAGTACTGCAGCAGCCAGTTGTAACGCGAAGGCTCCGTGTAGTTCACGGTCCAGATAGAGGACATGTTGGCGACTTGGACGGGCAGCTTTGCATCGTCCAACATCTGATTCAACTGCGCCGCGCGTGCGTTCCAACGGTCATCAAGCCCGTCGTAGACCGCTCGGATGCTCGGCTCTTCGCTTCGCTCCAGAAACACGTCCATCGCCCCCATCACATAGGGATGTGAATTGAACGTGCCACGCGCAAAGCAGATATCTGCTGGCCGGTCCGCCCGGAATCGCTGCATGAGTTCATGCTTGCCGCAAACAACGCCCACCGGCAACCCACCGCCGAGCGTTTTGCCGTAGGTGACCAAATCAGCGCGCACACCAAAGTACTCTTGTGCGCCACGACGAGCAAGTCGGAAGCCGACGAAGACTTCGTCGAAGATCAGCACAATCCCGCGTGCCGTGCACACCTCGCGCAACTGCTTGAGCCAAGCGGTGTACGCCTCCCGATCAAAGGCCGCGGTTCGCGAACTATCTACCAAGGATGAATCGCCCGGCGCGTTCTTGTTGGGATGAAGCGCCTGCAGCGGGTTGACTAGGACGCAGGCGATATCGCTGCGAGTGCGCAGCACGCGAAGGCTGTCCTCACTCATCTCCTTGAGTGTGTAGGTTTCGCGCGGCGGCACTGGATTCCCAGGCCCTGGTTGCACGTCCTCCCACCAGCCATGGTAGGCACCACAAAAGCGAACCAGATGCGACCGACGCGTGTGGTAACGCGCCAATCTGACCGCTTGCATCACCGCCTCAGTTCCGGACATATGAAACGACACCTCATCTAGACCAGATATTTGCTTTAGACGAGCGACATTGCGTGCCACGCAAGGATGGTACGAACCCAAGACGGGCCCGAGCACTTCGACGCGGCGAGCCCCCTCAGCGATGCAATCCTTGTAGAAGTCGACCCCGAACACGTTTACGCCATACGAACCGGTGAGGTCATAAAAAACGTTACCGTCAAGGTCAGTCACCGTCACTCCACTGGCAGCGGCGATAAAACTCGATGACTTGATTTGTTCTCGCAGATAGGGGCTGTACTGGTAAGGCACCCGATACGCGGACGTGAACTGCAGGTCGGGAATATCTTTGGCGGCTTCAACTGTTGCCGCAAGCGAGCGCTCGTAGTGCTGTCGGTAGTGCTCAGCGAGTTGCCGCAGGCCTTGTTTTCGCAGCGCAACCACATCGGCCGGTGCGCCGTCTGAACTGAAGAACATCGCTTCGTCATACGCGTATCCGGGCAGCAGCTTTGCCATGCGCTTAGCGATTCTGGAGTGTCCCGCGAGGGAGCGATGCTTGGCGCGCGACAGTTCCAAGCGACGCTTGATGCGCGGCAACACCGCCAGCAGCGCGGCTGCACCCGCCAATGTAAGCGTCAGAGAATTGTCCATCTGTGTAACTCCGTTTGCTTAAGGCCCAAAACAGGAAGGTATGTCGCATCCAGTTCACAGATTGCTTCACCGTCGCGGAATTGACATACAAATCGTTCATAAATGTCACATGACAACTCCGGACATTACGCATCGTGTTTGACAGTTACGTGAATTCGCCCAAGCCGACGACACTGGATGCGACCGCCGTCCCTCCATCATGGTGGCGGCGTGTATTGCAGAACGAAGACTTAAACTTTCTGCTCACCAATCGGCTGCCGCGCGATACTGCAACGCGCTTTATGGGCTGGTTCAGCCGTATCGAAAGCCCCTTGCTTTGCCGCGCGTCTATTGCCGCTTGGCGCTGCTTTACCGACCTAGACCTGTCTGAGGCCAAGCAGCAACGCTTTTCGAGTCTGCATGCCTGCTTCACGCGCGAATTGAAGCCGGGCTCGCGGTCGATCGACCCAACTCCGGGCGTTATCACCTCACCGAGCGATGGGATCGTGGGCCAATGCGGCGACATCGCCGACACGACGCTGTGGCAAGCGAAGGGTTTCAGCTACGAATTAGAAGAGCTACTCGGCGGCAAAGCGTGCGCTGAAGCGTTTCGCGATGGCTGTTATGTCACCTTGCGCCTCACCTCAGCGATGTATCACCGTTTTCACGCGCCAGGTGCAGGACAAGTGAGGCACATCACCTACGTGTCCGGCGACACCTGGAACGTCAATCCGGTCGCACTCAAGCGCGTGGAAAAACTGTTCTGCAAGAACGAGCGCGCCATCATCAACTTAGACCTCGCGGCGGAAGGCAAAGATAATGCACCACTCCGTATCGCACTCGTGCCAGTGGCGGCGATCTTGGTGGCGAGCATTCGG
>JAJTHU010000104.1 GCA_021300055.1 Nitrosomonadaceae bacterium
AGAGGATCTGTCGGCGCTTGGCATGTGGGCGCACGGCACGCACGTTGCCGGCATCGCCGTTGACGGCAACCCGTTTGCGCGGGTCACTGCCGTAGCGATGCATTGGGACAATGCCTTCAACCCCGCATTGCCGACCGAAGAGATGTCGAAGCGCACGGCGGCGGCGTACACGGCTGCGGTTGAAAGCTTCAAGAAGGCCGGTGCGCGCGTGGTCAATATGAGCTGGCGTTATGGCTCTACCGCATACGAGGGAGCGCTTGCTTTCCACAACGTCGGCAAAAACGCGGAAGAGCGCAAGGCAATCGCGCTGAAGTTGTTTGAGATTGAAAAGACCGCGCTCTACAACGCCATCAAGAACGCCCCAGAGATTCTGTTTGTGGCGGGTTCCGGTAACGAAGACAATAGCGCAGACTTTGCGCAGTACATCCCGGCGGGATTCGAGCTGCCCAACCTCATCACGGTTGGTGCGGTTGACCAGAGCGGGACGGAGACGGGTTTTTCGACCTTCGGCAGAACCGTCGTCGTTCACGCTAACGGGTTCGAGGTGAATAGCTTCATACCTGGCGGAGAAAAGCTGAAATTCTCGGGCACGTCGATGGCATCACCGCAGGTCGCAAACCTCGCGGGCAAGCTTTTTGCGCTAAAGCCAGACCTCACGCCGACGCAGGTCAAGGCCATGATCTTGCAGGGCGCAGAGCGCAAGGGACGTGTGAACCTAATCGATCCGAAGCTCACGCTGAAGCAAGCGGGTTTTGTGTTCTAGGGGCCTCGGGCGCCTGAAGTCGGGTGGTGGGCCGATCTGTCGCATCGGCCTGCCCAGCCGAGCCGCCGAGCGGTATCGATTCCAGTTCTATGCGACAAACTCGCCCCCGGACCAAGTCCGAAGAAGGCCATTTGGCGGGCGTTTTTCAGGCACTTTTGCCTGAAAGCCCGCGCCAATGCTAGGGTTTGGTGTTGGGCTATTGGGGTGCCAGAGATCCCCCGTTTTATGAAACATTCCACGGCTAGGATGGTCGGTAAAGTCTGGCACGAAGGTGCGAGGTGTGAGCACGTGAACCAAATCGCTCGCCGAGCGTTAGCGTAATGCAGGCTCGAGCAACGCATTCAGACGCATTCAGTAGCCGTGACAAGCTGCTTGTCGTTTGCCGGTGACGTTTGTCGTGCTGATTTGCCTTCGCGCGCGCCGCGCGCGAAACTACGGGCTAAGATTTACTTGTTTGTCGTCGTGTCGTTCGTCATGTCCTTGCAGTATCTGGGACCTTCTTGGAGTCATCCATGCAATTGAAGCGATCTTCGTTGGTCAGCGCCTCGTCTGGTTCGCTGGCACTCATCACCGCCCTTCTGATTGGCGTATCGGCGTTGCCTGCTGGCGCGCAATCCCTTCGGGTCTATGGCGAGCCCGTGGTGTCGAGCGCGAATAAGGCTACACAGTCCGCGCCACAGTGGGTTGCGCCGTTTGCGACCAATGCACCGCAAATCGCTTTTTCCGCAGTCGGCGCGGATCGCATCGAATCCGCCAAGCTCTGGAACGTGTCGGGTGAATTCAAGGCCACGCAAGTTGGCGTGGTGCAACGCGCGTCAGAAGAATGGGTCAGCGGTGCCATCGGCGAATGGACGCAAGTCGGCACCGGTCGCGTCAATCAATTCAAAGTGCAGACACCGGGCGCGTTTACCATGCGCGTGTTGCTGCGCTTTGAGTCGCTCGACCCGCGCGCGGAGCTGCGTGTGGCTGGCGCGTCGGGTGCCATCGTGGTCACCAGTGCCACCGATATCTTCCGATCGCTTAACGAGGACGGCAATTACTGGACCGCGATTACCGAAGGCGATGTGCAGTCGATCGAGGTGTATTTGCCTGTAACGGCTGCTGGATTGCCGACCATGCGTGTGGAAGCGGCGATTCACGACTTTGCATCGATCAAAGATAACTTTAAGTCGGCCACCCAACTCAAGGGCAACTCGGGTGCCTGTAACGTCGATGCAATTTGCCCCGCGCAAACGCCAGGCTATGTCAACGCACGTTCTGCAGTCGCGCACATGCAGTTCACCGCCAATTGCGGTGCCGGCGGCGCGCTGGCCTCGTGCATCTGTACGGGGACGTTGCTGAACGACACAGACTCAGCGACGCAGATCCCATATTTTTACAGCGCCAATCACTGCATCAGTACTCAGTCGCAAGCAAGTACCCTCACGACTTACTGGGGCTACCAAAATGCGACCTGCGGCGGTGCAGACATGCTGCGCAGCCAATCGACAGCGCTAACGGGAGGCGCGGATTTGCTTTACGCCAGCCAGAACATGGATGCGCTGTTGATGCGCTTGCGAAGCACGCCGCCAGTAGGCGCGTTCTTCGCGGGTTGGGATATTGCGGCGATCACGGGCAGCACACCCGTGACCATCATCCATCATCCCGCAGGTGACCCGAAGAAAGTCACTATCGGCCAGACGCCAGCGAACCCATTCACGATTCTGTCGGACATGGGCAGCACCTCGTATGTGACGGCGGCGTATTCGAGTGGCGTAACGGAAGGCGGCAGTTCGGGCAGTGGCATCTTCTCGCAGGCTTCGGGAAGTTACTTCCTGCGTGGTGGACTGTTAGGCGGTCCGTCGTCCTGTGCGACAGCAGGTGACATCAACAACCCATCCAACCGCGATTACTACTCGCGCTTTGACATGGCCTACGCCTTCATGAAGAACTGGCTCGCACCGACGCCGACTACGCCTGTCTCGGCAGCGCGCACGGGTATCGATATCGATGGCGATGGTCGTAACGAAATCGTGCTGCGCTCTGCAAATGGCACCATGAGCATCGGGCGCTTTGCAAACAACACACTCACCTTCACTAACAACAGTGACCCAGGGGCTTCGTTCCGCATTGTCGGCGCGGGTGATTTCGATGGCAATGGCCGGTCAGACCTCGCGTTTCTGAATATTGCGCAGGGCGACCGAGGTGATGTGCGTTATTGGCCTGGCTTCACCTCTGCTGGAGAGGTCCTCTGGCGTCAAGTTCGCACGGTGTGGAACGTGCAAGCCGTCGGCGATATGGATGGTGATGGCGTATCCGATCTGGTGTGGCGCTTTCAAGGATTTGATCCCGCGCGGCCTGGTGACACTGGTGTCTCCTACATCTGGTTTACCAACCAAGGTGGCCCGCCCACCGTTCGCAAACGCGGCGGCGCACCTCTGAGCTGGCAGCTGCTCGGCGCCGCTGATCTCAACACTGACGGCGCGGCCGATATGCTCTATCTAAGCCCTGATAACCAACTACGCGCGCTGATGGCGACGCCAAGCCGCACCTGTGCCAACTTGTCCGCTGGTGTCGTGCCCGCGGGCTTCACCGTGCTGCGTTACGCGGACTTCACGGGTAACGGACGTGGCGATGTTCTACTGCGCAATAGCGCAGGTGCAGTTCAGCTGATTTCGTTGAATGGCGTCGGACTAACCCTGCCCCCTTACACAGGGGCCCCCGATGATCCGGACGCCAATTGCACACCAAGCGGGCTGAACGTTGCGGCAACTTTCTACGGCCTTCCGAACGTCGATTCCACCTGGAGCTTTTATGCGAGTGGCGACTTGAATGGTGACGGCATCAACGACATCGTTTGGCGTCAGCCGAGCGGCGTGTTGACGGTGTGGTTACTCGCCAGCAACGGCGGCGCACCGACAATCATCCAGAACTCGGGCACCGCACCTGCTAACCTGACGCCGTTCCTCAACGGCGGCCCACCGAACTAAGCGGCCCTCGGCCTAGGTGATGTGCCAGTAGCAGGCTACATCGCCTCAGCGAAGTGCTGCCCCGCGTGCTCGCGCAGCGCGTGAAATTTCACCTGCGGATAGCGCTCGGAGGCTACCTCAAGCTCGGATTGATGCGCCGCTAAGAAAGCAGGCGCATCCACCACATCGTGCGCCATGCGATGTGCGTTGGCGTCGATAAATTTTTTGAGGATGCTCGGGTCGTCACAAGACACCCAACGCGCCATGCGGTAGCGCGATGGCTCGAGGCGCGCGTCAACGTTGTATTCGCTCTTGAGGCGATGCAGCACCACTTCAAATTGCAGCGTGCCGACAGCACCGAGCAATAGCGAGCCGCCCGCAATAGGGCGAAACACCTGAATCGCGCCTTCTTCACCAAGCTGCTGCAAGCCCTGGCGAAGTTGCTTCGATTTCATCGGGTCCTTGATCTCAACAGACTGAAAGGTCTCCGGCGCGAAGTAGGGCAAGCCAGTGAACTGTAGCGCCTCTTTTTCAGTGAGCGTGTCACCTAGGTGCAGCGTGCCGTGATTGGGGATGCCGCTGTTGTCGCCTGCATACGCTTCGTCGAGCAGATCGCGGCGCTGCGACAAGAACGACACCACCGTCCCCGGACGAATGTCTTTGCCGGTGCGGCCCACGCGCAGTTTCATGCCGCGTTCAAACTTGCCGGAGCACACACGCACGAAGGCGATGCGGTCGCGGAGTGCAGGGGCCATGTTCGCCTGAATCTTGAACACCACGCCAGAAAACTGCGGCTCTGTAGGTTCAACAACGCGCTCCAACGCGGCGCGAGAGATCGGCGCAGGGGCGACGTCAACGAGTGCATCGAGCACCTCGCGCACACCGAAGTTGTTGACGGCGGAACCAAAGAACAGCGGTGATTGCTTGCCGGCCAAAAACGCGGCGCGGTCCCAGGGCGGGCTGGCGTCGCGGATCAATTCGATCTCGCTTTTTGCCTGCGCCATCTCGGCGCCGAACCGTTCGGCGGCTACCGGGTTGTCCAGTCCGGCCAAGATCTCGTCCTCGTCACGAACGCGATCTTCGCCCGGCGTGAATACGCGCATCGCGTCGCGCCGCAGGTCATACACGCCACGGAAATTCTTGCCCATGCCGACAGGCCAAATGAACGGCACGATGTCCATCTTTAGCACCGTTTCAACCTCTTGCATGAGCTCAAGCGGCGGCAACACCTCCCGGTCCATCTTGTTGATGAACGTCAGGATTGGCGTGTTGCGTGCGCGGCAGACTTCAATGAGGCGCAGCGTTTGTGCTTCGACACCCTTACCGGCGTCGATCACCATCAGTGCCGCATCGACGGCAGTGAGGACTCGGTAAGTGTCTTCGGAGAAGTCTTGGTGACCCGGTGTGTCGAGCAGGTTGACGACGCAGTCGCGATATTCCATCTGCATCACCGAACTCGCCACCGAAATGCCGCGCTGCTTTTCAATTTCCATCCAGTCGGATGTCGCGTGGCGGCTCGCCTTGCGCGCCTTGACGGAGCCGGCGATCTGAATCGCGCCCGCGAACAGTAGCAGCTTTTCGGTGAGCGTGGTCTTACCCGCGTCCGGGTGGGAGATGATGGCAAAGGTACGGCGACGCTGGATTTCGCTCGCCAGCGGTGAGGCTGCAGACATGGGATGGTGAACCGCGCTGGGATGCGCGTAACAAAAACAAGACGGGTGGGATTATCTCACCCGCGCGGGGAGAGGCGGATGAAACGAGCGGCGCTTCGCGCTCAGTCGTCTAGCGTGATATCGACCATCAGTTCGTTTGCCAAGCCTTCTAAGGCCGCGCGCAATGTGTCTTCGTCAACATTGGGCGGCAGCTGCAGTTGCGCCTGCATGTGGAACATGTTTTCGCCTGACATCGCCCCGCTGCTGATGCGCGTTTGCAACTTGACGATCGAGATTCCTAGACGCGACAACTGCGCCGAAATCGCGTGGATGATGCCCGGACGGTCTTGGCCGACGAGGTCGAGCTTGACCCCGCCTTTTAGCGGCGCCACTGCTGCTGCGCTGCCGCCGGGCAAAGTGCGCGCGACTGAAATCTGCACGCTCGGCGACGCCATTGCATTGAGGGCACTCACGAGCAGGTCGGCATTGGCGTTTGGCACTTGCAGATGCAAGATGCCGGCGAAATAGCCGGCCATGCTGGCCATGACGCTGTCCGCCCAATTGCCGCCGAACTCCGCTGCCTTATCGGAGACCTCGGACACAATGCCCGGACGATCAGGGGCGACGATAGAAACGACCAGCGAAGTTAGCATGATGGGGTTAGCACCAGGTTAGGGTGGAAGGCTTAACGATGTGGAGGGCGGTCATGACCAACAGGGCTGAGCAGAGACCGGTCGACTAGTTTCCGTCTATTCCCCTTGAATGTGAAGGGCTTTGCGATTCACAATCGATTCGACTGAAATTTTTCTAAAGGTTTCCAATTCAAATCGGGTGCGGATGGCGCGCGGCAGCGTGTTTACAACCGTTTACATCTGAGCGTCATTGCATTGCCGCTTCCTGTGAGCATAATCGGCATCACAAGACGTTATTTGGGCGTCAGTGGTGCAAAACGTGCCGAGAACAACGAAGCGGCAAATATGCGAGCGGCAAGGAAGGCACTAAATGCACCAGCGCAGTCCGTCGCGGCTGCTGATCCAAGGGGAGCGAACATGACCGAACCAACATCTAACTCTGATCCTGCGAACTGGAAACAGCGCTGCTTGAATAGCGCCGCTGGGGTTGGTCTCTCACTTGCGCTGGCGGCAACCAGCGCGCTGGCGCAACCGGTTCCGTTGGCTTCGCGCGGCGGCGTTGATATCGACGGCAATAACCGCAGCGTGTTGTTGGTGCGGTCTACCACCAATTCGGGTGCGGCGACGCTAGTAGGCGGACGACTGGTCAACGGCCAATTCCAGTTCACGCAAATGTCTGATCCGGGCGCGAATTTCCGCTTGGTCGGCGCGCCGGACTTTGACGGCAACGGCAAGTCGGATTTGGCATTTCAAAACATCACGCAGGGCGAGTTTGGCGATGTGCGCAGCTGGACTGACTTTTCGCCGCCCACTGACAAGTTGATTCGTCAGGTCAAACAAGTCTGGGACGTACAGGCAGTCGGCGACCTCGATGGCGACGGACGCGGCGACTTGGTGTGGCGCTACGTCGTTGCCAATTCGCCGGACACCGGCGTTTCATATATTTGGTTCACCAACACGAGTGGTGCACCCACCGTGCGCAAACGCGGCGGCGCGCCGCTGACCTGGAAGCTGCTCGGCGCTGTCGACCTCAACGGCGACCGTGCGGCGGACATGGTTTACGCAAGCCCGGATGGGCAGATTCGCGTGCTGATGGCGACGGCAAACCGCACGTGTGCCAACTTTGGCGCGGGCACGGTGCCCACCGGTTTTGCGACGCTGGCGTTCGCAGACTTCACCGGCCGCGGCCGCGGCGACGTGTTGATGCGCAACCCAACAACGGGCCAAGTGCAGCTTGCCTCGTTGAATGCCACTGGACTTGCATTGCCACCGTTCACCAGTGAACCAGACAACCGCGACGCGAATTGCACCACCACAACTGCGCCGCTGCCCAGCAGCACCGTGACGTTGCCGAACAGCGATCCGAGTTGGCAGCTCTATGCGATTGGTGACTTCAACGGCGACGGCATCTTCGATGTCGTCTGGCTCAAACCAGACGGCAATTTGGCGCTGTGGCAAACCAATGCACCGGCCTCTGCGCAGGCAACTACCGCCACGGTCACCACTTCCGCAAACGTGGGCGCTGCCCCTGTGGGCAGCACCAATTACGCGGTGTTCCAAGGTGTCACGCCGCCATCGACGTCGGTCGCGGCAAAAAACACCCAAGCAGCAGTACGGTTTCTGGCGCAGGCAAGCTTCGGTGCCACGGCAGCTGAAATAGATCGCGTCAATAACCTTGGCATCGCTGGTTGGATCGAAGACCAATTCAACAAACCGCAAACGCTCCACCTGCCTGCTACAGCGGCATGGCTGAGTACGGTTACGGTCCAGCCGCCGGGCTCCGCCGGATTTACTTGGAGCCTCTGGAAAAACTTCACGCAGGCTGATGACCAATTGCGTCAGCGAG
>JAJTHU010000292.1 GCA_021300055.1 Nitrosomonadaceae bacterium
ATCAATCGCGCTATATTTCATCTTGGCCTCCGTTGATAAAGGTAAGTTCGCAAACTCACTTTATCCCCGCTGCCTCCTCGGCAGCGGGAGGCCAGCTAGATGATTTTCAGCGACCACTATGCTTTTGCTCGCAAAAGAATGTCGTTAACCACTTTAACTATGCCTACGGGTCTGCGACTTGGTGGAGGCTTCTGGGATCAAACGAATTTGCAGTTTGAATCCCAACGCCCGCGCGTATTTTTGAAGCGTTCCGACGGACGGAGAATGCCCGCTGGTTGGCGACTCCAAGCGTGCAATTGCGGATTGCGTTGTGCCAATCCGCTCGGCTACATCGGCTTGCGTTAAGCCAGAGGACTTGCGCGCTTTCAGTACCTCGTCAAGGAAGGCAAACTCATCGGCAAGTTGATCATAAGCCTTGCGCACCGCCGGCTTGCGAAGTGCGTGCGCCTTAAATTGCTTGAGGGTACTAGCCATTTGCAAACTCCTTCATTCGCACTCGTGCAATGTGCAATTCTTTAGGGGGTGTTCTGTCTGTTTTTTTGATAAACTTGTGCAACATCACGATCCGTCTGCCAACTCGGGTGCAATAGAAAACCCGAGCAATGCCTTCACCAGCTTTGAGACGAAGCTCGAATAGGCCATCGCCCATTGCCTTTGTGTGCGGCATACCAAGATCGGGGCCATATATTTCCGTGCGCTCCGCGTAGCGAATGAAGCGCGCCACGAACCCAGCAGGCATCCCCAGGATCTCGGCCTCTACTTGGTCGCTGTAGAAAACGACGGACCAACTCATTAGGCAAAATATAGCATATATGCGATGGCTAACGAAGCGCTTTAGGGGTTAGGCGTTCCATGAATGAATCGAAGGGGGTCGGCGACGATTATTCTTGGTTCGCCGGAAAAACGTCACTCACGCCTCTAAGCTCCGCACTACGCCAGTTCAATCCGAAACCGCAGCGAAGGCTTGCCGCCATACTGCGGTGGCTTACGAAAGTGCTCCACTAACACACCGCCATTCGCAAGTATCACGCGCTGCGATGCTTCGTTCTCAAGGTCAGTCGTAATTTCGACATATTTCAGGCCGACAGACTTTGCTTCTGGCAGCACTTGCCTTAGTGCGGCGGTGGCGTAGCCGAGCCTGCGCTTCCACGGCACCACTGAGTAGCCGATATGGCCTAAGCAGTGAGGCGGCAGTTCGTTCGTGCCTTTCTGCCACCGAAAGCCAATGGTCCCGCAGAACTCGCCATCCCACATCCAACGATGAAAGCCAGGGAGCCGATTCACGAACGATCCGTCGGAGAGCTTAATCGCCGGGCCGATGGCGTCTCGGTCTTCTTGACCCGCGATAAAGCCAACGGCGTCAGCATGAATCTGCTCTAGCTCTTCGCGCCCTGCTTCGGGTCGCGTATTGTCGGGCGACCATCCGCGCTCCAAAGCGGCCACGTAGCTAGCTAAATGCTCCATCGTTGGTCTGACTATTTGCATCGAATAAGCGTACCTTGGGGTGTCGTTTGATTCAAGGCTCAAATCTGCAAATCAAATTCGGCAGTGCGGATTACTCTCTACTCGCCGGAAAAGTATCCCTGCGTCTGACAAGGCCTACTGCTTCCGCTGGTCCGCCGCTTCACGAGTGGCCTCGACCTGAACCGGCGAAACGAACAGATGGATCAGCATCGACGCAATGATGGCAACGATAGGGGCGGAAGTCTCGAGTTCTGACGGAAGCTTGCCCATCCAAAGCAAAATAAGATAGATGAAAAACGGCAAGAAGCTCACGACGTTCCATAAGACTGTTGTTCCAATCCATGCGCCGCAGTTGGGGCACCGGTCACAAATGGTGGAATTGAGCATGCTCTTCCGCCACAGCGAAACAGACTTCTGTTTGCAGCTCGGGCACTCGAACTTAGTCATGGGTTGCCTCCTCTAGTCTGCTCATTGAGTGGCGTGGACATTGCTTCAGGCTATCTTGGCGGCATTTCAGCAGTATGGGTAGCGTACCGCCCAACCGATTCTGCCAGCTTCGTTTTCGCCCTACACATTAATTTTGGGGCTGCTTGTCAAAGCAACTGCGTATCCGCATGGCTATACGCCGGCGAACACGCACAAAGAATGCGCAGCTCATCCGCGCCGATATTGCGGATGCAATGCGGCGTGCCAGGTGCGATCACGACGCTGTCGCCGACCTGAACATCAAACTCGGCATTGCCTAAGCGCATGCACCCGGTGCCCTGCGTGATGTGATAAATCTCCTCGCTCAATGCGTGCAAGTGCAGTGCGGTGATCTCCCCCGGCGCGACGCGTGCTTCTGCGAGGCTTTGGTTGCGCACGGCGCTGCTTTCCGGGTGCAGCAACTCACGGATGATGGAGCCATCCTTGGTGACATAGTCCGTCACATTGCCTATCGCGCTATGGACTTGGTGGAGTTGAGGCTGAGTGGTGTGGTTCATGGGCGGACTGTGATGGTTATCCAAGGGCTTGTGACTGCCAAGAGCGTGGTGAAATCAGGTTCCGTGCAATAATTTTTGCACGCGTTTCACCGCACGCGCCCACGCCTTCCCGATCTATCCGGCGCGGGTTTTGTCGATCCGATTCTTGCCCCATCCCGGCAAGCTTCACTCATTCGCTCAGGTTGAGTCATGGCCGTCAATTACACCATCCCCAATGCTGCCGCGCTCACCCCTGTGCCCGGCGTTCGCCTCGGCGTCGCAGAAGCGCATGTGCGCAAGCCCAATCGCAAGGACATGCTGGTCGTAGCGCTTGATGAGGGCAGCCTCGTCGCCGGCGTGTTCACGCAGAACCGTTTTTGCGCGGCGCCGGTAACTGTTTGTCGCGAGCACTTGGATGATGGCCAGTTGGCACGCGCCATTGTCGTTAACACTGGCTGCGCCAATGCGGGCACCGGTGCGCGCGGCTTGCAAGACGCACGGCAGACCTGTGAACTCGTTGCCAAGGCGTTGAATTGCAAGCCCTCCCAAGTGCTGCCGTTCTCGACCGGCGTCATCATGGAGCATCTGCCCATGGACCGCATCGCAGGCGGCATTCCCACCTGCGTCGCGAACCTCAAGGCCGATGCGTGGTTTGATGCCGCGCACGCCATCATGACGACCGATACCGTGCCCAAGGCCGTCTCGAAGCAAATCAAGTTATACGACAAGACGATCACCATCACCGGCATCTCCAAAGGGGCCGGGATGATTCAACCCAACATGGCAACCATGTTGGGCTTCATTGCCACTGATGCGTGCGTGGCACCGGACGTGTTGCAGGATATGGTGCGCGAGGCGGCCGATGTGTCGTTTAACTCGATCACCATCGACGGCGACACTTCGACCAACGATTCTTTTGTGCTCATCGCCACCAACAAGGCCGGGCATCCTGTTATCCACGGCGAAGGTACCGCCGAGTACGCCAAGCTACAGGCGGTGATTTCAGACGTGGCCATCGCGCTCGCGCAGGCGATTGTGCGCGACGGCGAGGGTGCAACCAAATTCATCACCATCGATGTCACCGGCGGCGAAACCCGCGAAGAGTGCATGAAAGTCGCCAAGGCCATTGGCCATTCGCCCTTGGTGAAGACCGCATTTTTTGCGTCGGACCCTAACCTAGGTCGGATTCTTGCGGCGGTGGGCTACGCGGGTATTGACGATCTCGACCAAAACGAAATCACCTTGCGCTTGGGCGATGTGTTGGTTGCGGAGAAGGGCGGCCGCGCCGCGAGTTATCGAGAAGAAGATGGTGTGCGCGTGATGAAGGAATCCGAGGTTCGCGTGCACGTTGATTTGGCGCGTGGGCTTGAAAGTGTGCGGCTTTGGACGTGCGACTTCTCGTACGACTACGTAAAAATCAACGCAGACTACCGGAGTTGACGTGATTCGACTGCTGCGCTTGTCGGGACATTGTTGTCGTGCTCGCCGTATACGTCATACGGCTGTGCGCGACGCCTCCTCCCGACTGCGCTCGCGACGTCGCCTCACGCCAACTGATCTGGCCGTCCGCGTGCCCTAATTGAAAACCCTAAGCCCTAATTTTCCTCACGATGTTCCCCAAACTCGACAAAGCCGTCGCTAAAGCCGAAGCGCTGATGGACAAGATCGACGCGCTGCTGCCCACGCTGCCGCGCAACGATTGGTCGGCGATCGCGTATCGCTGGCAACGTGTTGATATCGGTATTTTTGGTGGGTCGCTTGGCGTGCTCGTGCCGGTGAAGCAGCCGCACGTGATCCACTTGGCGGACCTGCACGATATCGACGAACAGAAAGAGCGCCTCGTCGCGAATACGCGCCAGTATGTTGAGGGCCAAACGGCAAACAACGTCTTGCTCACTGGCGCGCGCGGTACGGGTAAATCGTCGCTCATCAAGGCGGTGTTGCATCGCTATGCCAAGCAGGGTCTGCGCTTGATTGAAGTCGAGCGCGCGCATTTGACGGACCTTCCGGAGATTGCCGAAATCGTCGCGTCGCGCCCAGAGAAATTCATCATCTTTGCTGACGATCTCTCGTTCGAGGCAGGCGATGCCGCCTACAAAGCGCTGAAGTCTGTGCTCGACGGCGGCGTTGCCGCACCCACCGAGAATATGTTGGTCTATGCCACGTCCAACCGACGACACCTGATGCCAGAGCGCATGAGCGAGAACGCGAGCGCGGTGCACGCTGAGGATGGCGAGATTCATCCGGGCGAAACCACGGAAGAAAGGATTTCCCTGTCCGAACGCTTCGGCCTTTGGCTATCGTTCTATCCGTTCTCGCAGGATCAATACCTCGATATCGCGCGGCATTGGGTGCAGACGCTCGCTCCAGGCAAACGCGTGGATGAAGTCGCGTTTCGCAAGGCGGCGTTGTTATGGGCGCTGGAGCGCGGTGCGCGCAGCGGGCGCATCGCTTACCAGTTTGCGCGCGATTTTGCGGGTCAATCGTTGAAGGCCGCGTCAAGGCCGGCGTCAACGTCGCGTCGCACGCGTGCCAAAGCAAGCGGCACCACCTCCGCCAGCACCACCAC
>JAJTHU010000330.1 GCA_021300055.1 Nitrosomonadaceae bacterium
ACACGGCGGGCGCACGGTATCCATCCCAGAACGGCAGTTGATCGCAACCCGCGAGAAAGTGCGCCTGCTGGAATCGAAGCTCACCGAACTGATTCGTTTCGGCGAAGAGAACGACGCCCTCTCCGAGAAAGTTCAAGCGCTCACACTCAAGTTGATCGGAGCAGGATCGCGCGAGCAGACCATCGACACGCTTTACCTCGAACTCCTTGAGACGTTTTCGGTTCCGCATGTTGCCGTGCGGCTGTGGAACGTTGCACCACGCGATGGCGCAGAGCCCGCGCCCCAAGTCGCCGAATTCCAGCCTGTCGCTGCCGAGCTCGTGCAGTTTGTCGAAGCCATGACGGCGCCGTACGTCGGCGCGCACCCAGTCTACGAAACGCATTTGTGGTTTGGCGAACATGCGCCGCACCTGAAGTCCTACGCGATGGTGCCGCTTCGCACGGAAAAGGTCTTCGGCGTTCTCTTGTTGGCCAGCGAAAACGCTGAGCGTTTTTACACCGGCATGGGCACGATGTTCCTGACGCGCATCGGCGATGTCTTCGCCGCTGCACTCGCGCGCGAGCTAACGGTCGACGGCTGACGACGTGGATGGCTAAGCCGCGCCAGCCATCACGCCAACTTCGTCGGCCGGTTGCATCGGCGCAATCGGCACCGGTCGCACCGCGACCCACGACTTCTGTCACCGCCGAGACAAGCGCAGAGCCAGCGAGTACCCCTGAGCTACCACCGCAAGCAGAAGATTACTTGGAACATCTGCAGTTCGAGCGAAGACTGTCGCCCAACACCATCGACAACTACCGCCGCGACTTAGTTGACCTCGTACGGTTTAGTCAGACGCGCGTCGTGCGCGAACTCGACAAACTCGACAGCCAAGACATTCGTCGTTATCTCGCCAGCGCACATGCACGCGGCATGACACCACGCGCACTCGCCCGGATGCTGTCTGGCTGGCGTGGCTATTTCAAGTTTGCGTTGCGTCAAGGTGTGGGCCAAATCAACCCTTGCGATGGCGTGCACGCACCCAAAGCCGAAAAGCGTTTGCCGCGCACGTTGTCGCCTGAAGAGGCCATCCGCCTCGTAAGCTTCGATGCCGATGACGCGGCCGCACAGCGCGACCGCGCGGCTCTCGAGCTGATTTACTCCTGCGGCTTACGCATCAGCGAGTTGACGGGGCTTAACCTCGACAGCATCGACTTTCACTCACGCGAAATTCGCGTACTGGGCAAGGGTAGTAAGACACGCATTATTCCCGTCGGTGAGCCCGCATTGGCGGCAGTGCAGCGCTGGTTGGGGGCGCGCGCAGCGATGAAGGTCGTCGATACGCGGGCGCTGTTCGTCGGCGCGCAGGGCAAGCGCCTCTCCGCCTCGGTATTGCAAGCGCGCATCAAACAGTGGGCGCAGCGACAAGGGCTTGAAGTCAACGTCCACCCACACATGTTGCGCCACTCGTTCGCGTCACACGTGCTGCAATCCTCGCAAAATCTGCGCGCGGTGCAAGAGATGATGGGGCACGCGTCCATTGCGTCGACGCAGGTTTATACGCATCTCGATTTTCAACATCTGGCCAAGGTATACGATAGTGCGCATCCACGGGCAAAAAAGAAATGATTGACTTTGTCTGCGGCCGCGCTCCGCGCTTAACTTGCAAGCAAGTTAGCCTGCGACGCAATGCAGCGTCGCTGCATTGTCAACATTTGGCCAAGGTATACGATAGTGCGCATCCACGAGCGAAGAAGAAATGATTGATTTAGAGCTTGCCGCACACACCTGCACCCTAGGAAATACATGAGCTTTCAAACTAGAGATATGCGCATGATGCGCTGGGTTCGTTGGTTCGGCGTTGTAGCGGCCGCCATCGCTGCGCTCGTACTGTTAACGATATTGGTCATCGTGCTTGCCATGCGCGGCAGCCTGCCGCAACTCGATGGTGACGCGCGCGTCACCGGCCTTATCCAACCGGTGAGTGTGACGCGCGATGCGCAAGGCACCGTGAGCATCGAGGCGACAACCCGCGATGATGCAATCCGCGCACTCGGCTTTGTGCACGCGCAAGAGCGTTTTTTTGAAATGGACCTCGCACGTCGCGCGGCGGCGGGCGAGCTCTCGGCTCTGCTCGGCAAGGCCACGCTCAAGATGGACGAGGCCAAGCGTGTGCATCGATTCCGGAGTCGCTTTGCTGAAACGGTGCTGATGCTGCGTTACGAAGATCAAGCACTCCTGAAAGCCTATGCCGACGGCGTCAATGCAGGGCTTGAATCTCTCTCGGTAAAGCCTTGGCAGTACCTTGCACTGCGTGCAGAACCACAACCCTGGACACCACAAGACACGCTGCTCGTCATCGCTGAAATGTATTCCATGCTCCAGGGCCGCACCATGGACACCGCGTTCTCAGAGGCCTTGCTGCGCGAAAAGCTCGACCCCGCGCTGTTCGCTTGGCTCGCGCCGCGCGGGGGAAGTTGGGATGCGGCGCTCGACGCGAGCGCCTTCACGGCAGCTAAGCTTCCCAGCCCGGCGCTCATCGATACGCGACGCGGCACACCGCCACCCGACGACGCCACGCCACCGCGCCGAGGCTCGCGCAGCGCTGCCTTGGATCGTGATCCTGAAGCGCTCGTCGGCAGCAACGCATGGGCGATCACCGGGCAACTCACGCCGCACGGTGGCGCCATGTTGGCGAACGATATGCATCTTGGATTGCAAGTGCCCAACATCTGGTTTCGTGCACAGCTCCGCTTCACCGAAGCGGGCGAGGTGCGTCAACTGGTGGGCTTGACCCTACCGGGTGTCCCCGCCCTCGTCGCTGGTTCTAACGGTCACGTCGCGTGGGGTTTCACTAACGCGTACGGCCTGTGGCTCGACTGGGTTCCCGCCAAAGGTCTGCCTGTGACTGAAGCGAACGAGGTGATTGAAGTCAAAGGCGAAGACCCCGTTACACTCAAGGTACGTCAAACCAGCGCGGGCCCAATCATCAAGTCACACGACGGACGTGACTTCGCACTCGCGTGGTCTGCGCACCGGCCGGGCGCGATCAACATTCGCATGGCCGCGATCGCTCGTGCGCAAAGCGTCGATGAAGCGTTGACCTTTGCGCAAGGCGCGGGCATGCCGCATCAGAACCTATTCATTGTGGACAAAGCAGGCAATGCCGCATGGACCATCGCTGGCCTGATGCACGAACGCAATCTCAAGCAAGCCGATGCGGGACGCCCTCGGTTGGCGACGTTAGACGATGTGGTCTATAGCGCGCTCGCGCCAGAGAAGTATCCCGTTGTCAAAAACCCGAAAGACGGTCGCCTTTGGTCTGGAAACAATCGCAAACTCGGCGGCGTCAATGGCGCACTCATCGGCGATGGCGGCGGCGATCTCGGAGCGCGCGGGCAGCAAATCCGCGACCGATTGTTGGAAAAGAATCGCTTCACCGAAAAAGAGCTTATCGCCATCCAGTACGACAACGAATCGCGCTTCCTGAAGCGCTGGGTGTCCGTCACCCGTTTCAACGCGGCGCAATCCGCACAACCAGGCAGCGCCGAGATGCTCGCGGCCTTGCAACGGTGGAATGGTCGCGCGGACGTCGATCAGGTCGGTCATCGCGTGGTGCGAGCATTTCGCAACCGCGTCCACGACGAGTTGTGGAAGGCATGGGTGCATGCGGCCGCGCCAAGCTTGACCAAGATCGCGATCGCCGATGCCCGTCTTGAATACCCCGTATGGCAAGCGATTACTGAGAAACCGATGCATCTCTTGCCGCAGCCGTTCACCAGCTGGGACGACTTTTTGTCGGCGCAGGCCGTGTGGGTGCGCGATGAACTCATTAAGGCCGAGGGCTCGATCGACAAGGCGACTTGGGGCAATCGCAATAAAGCGGCGATTAAGCACCCATTCACGCGCTTGGCACCAATGCTCTCGCCGTACCTCGACATGCCCGCCACACCACTCGCTGGCGACAACCACATGCCCGCGGTTGCGCTTTCGTCGTTCGGCGCGTCCCAGCACATGGCGGTTTCGCCGGGCCGTGAGCAAGATGGCATCCTGACCATGCCAGGCGGGCAAAGCGGGCACCCGTTCTCGCCGTTTTATGGCACAGGCCACGAGGACTGGCTCAAGCAAAGGCCAGCCCCCCTCCTCGCGGGTGAGCCGCGCTACACGCTGACCTTAAAGCGGCCGCTGAATCGCTAGGCTGCATTTCATAAACCCTAGCAAAAACGGGCACTTTCAGGCATTTTCGCGGTTTCAACAGCAAATCCCGACCGGCGGAGGGCGATCAAATGCTACCTCAAACGGTGTTAGATAGCCCAGCGCGGCGCGGGGGGTGTGATTGTGTTTGTCCGCAATTCGCTTGATCCTCGTCAGACTGACCTAATCGTCGTTTTTGCCCTTCGGCAAATCGAGGCGCAACCGGCCGATCTGGTTTTCATTGGTGCCA
>JAJTHU010000130.1 GCA_021300055.1 Nitrosomonadaceae bacterium
ATGGACTACCGCCTGACCTGGAAGACGGTCAATGGCGCACGATACCTCTACGAAATCGTTGATCGCGATGGCAACGGCAAGTCGTTGGGACGCGAGTCGCCTGAGTTGCTGAGCCGCTACGACGTATTCATCGCTAGGCGCGACGCCAATCGGTCGGATAAAGCCGGTGTCGATGACGCGATTCAGGAAACAGCACGCCTCTATGCGGCGCTAAACCTGCCGATGATTGACGCGAATGCCGCGGAGATTTTTCGTCGCGCTGATGTGGCAGGCATGCTGGGGACGCAGCTTCTGGTTGTCGGCACTAATGCCATGATGGCCTACGAACTCGAAGCCGGTGCGCGTGCATTCTTGGGTTGGGACGCCACGGCCGATTGCGATCTCGCCTTTCGCGGCGAGGCAGCAAGTTTTACGCTCGCTGGAAGATCAATGCCGCGCACGCTGCTGTCGCTACTAAAGGATATTGATTCGACCTATACGGTGAATACGGAGCGCACTTTCCAGGCGCGAAACCGCAAAGCCTACGAGGTCGAGTTGCTGGCCGCACCGTCGGTGATGGATCGTCTGCCTGCAGGTGAACTGGTTCCCATCGCGCAGATGTACGAACAGGAATGGCTCCTGCTCGGCCAACCAGTTACGCAGGTGATTTGTGGGCTGGATCGGCAGACAACGCGCGTCGTTTGCCCAGATCCGCGCTGGATGGCGCTGCACAAAGCGTGGCTTGCCGAAAAACCGGGACGCCGTCTCGACAAACGTCCGAAGGATGCCGCACAGGCGCGGCGGCTCTTTGCGCTGGTCGTGGACTACATGCCGCACTACCCAATCGACGACAATTTTTGCGACGCAATTCCAGTTGAGTTGCAGCCTGTGCTCGCTTACTTGCAGGCAGCGCATCGAGCTGATCAATCCTCGGCTGGCCGTTAGAGTATGTCATTCACCTTCTGCCCTCGTTGCGCCTCGCCGCTAGCTGAACGCGAGTTCGCTGAAGATGGCGGCCCCATGCAGCGCCGCGCGTGTCCGGATACGGCATGCGGATTTGTGCAATACGAAAACCCCACGCCTGCTGTCGGCGTGTTGATCGAGCATGAAGGGTCGATGGTGTTGTTTCGAGGTGCAGGCTGGCCCGAAGGATTCTTCGCGCTGGTCACTGGCTACCTCGAGAAAAACGAAGAGCCGCTCAAGGCTGTGGCGCGTGAGGTGAAAGAGGAAACCAACCTTGATGTTGTCGAGACCGAGATCATCGGCAACTACATCTTCGAGCGGAAGAACGAAGTGATGCTGTGTTACTTCGCCAAGTGTGTCGGCGAGATTCGCCTTTCGCCGGAACTCGCCGACTACAAGCGCTACGCGCCCCACGAATTGCGCCCATGGCCACGCGCAACCGGATTTGCGGTGGCAGACTGGATGAGGTCACGCGGGCTTGAGGTTGAGTTTATTGAGCGACCGCCTATTCAAGTGACGCCGAGGACATCATGAAATCGATCGCATTACCCATTTTTATCGCTTCGCTGACGTGCCTGCAGGCCGTCGCCCAGACGCCCGCGAAGTCAAAGGAGCCGTGTGGCGGCTTTCGCGCTGAACTGGAAAAGATGCGCGAGTTGGATCAGGCCAATCGCGTGATGCCTGACGAGGTGCCCAAGGAGGAGTTCGAGCGACGTTGGAAAACCCAGAAGGAGCAAGACGCGCTAAATCAATCGCGGCTTGCGGAGATTGTCGCCGTGATTGGTTGGCCGAAGATTAGTGATTGCGGTCAGAAAGCATCTTCGGCTGCGTTTTTGATCGTGCAGCATTCGCCGCCGGATGTGATGACTCGTTACCATCCGATGCTAGAGGGGGCGATGCGCGATGGCGATATACGCAAACAGGACTTCGCCTTGTTTGATGATAGGGTACGCATGAACGCTGGTAGACCGCAGTTGTATGGCTCGCAATTGCGATTTGTTGACAAGGAAGGCAAGCGGGTTCTGGAATTGTGGCGCATCGACGATGAAGTAAATGTCGACGCGCGCCGCGCCGCGATGGGTTTAGGCCCGCTAGCCGCCTACGTTGCGCGCTTCGGTCTGACCTACGCTGCACCCGAGGTAAAACAAGCGCCCGCAAAAACGACCGCCGCACCGGCGGCAGGCGCCAGCGCGGCGCTCCCTGATGCGAAAGAAAAGTGATGCTTGACTCGAACATGAAACCGGAAACGCTTGCCGCACAGGCACTCGGCTGGGTAGACCCAACGACGAAAGAGATCGTCGGGCAGATCCACACCTCGACCACGTACATTCGCGACGCCGACAACCAGTATCGCAACGGTCGTGTGTACGCGCGCGACCACAACCCGACCTTTGAACAAGCCGAGAGCGTGTTGAATGCGCTAGAAGGTGGCGGCCAAACGTTGCTGTTTGCATCTGGCATGGCAGCGGCGACAGCGGTGTTCCAGGCGCTCTCACCAGGAGACCACGTGATTGCGCCCAAGGTGATGTATTGGGCGTTACGTAATTGGCTGAAGACCTTCGCGGTGCGATGGGGGCTATCGGTTGATTTCGTCGATATGGATTCGCTCGATGCCGTGCGCGCTGCAATCCGGCCTGGCAAGACCAAGCTGGTATGGATTGAAACGCCCGCCAACCCCACGTGGATCGTCACGGACATTGCGGGTGTGGCGAGCATCGCCCACGAGGCGGGTGCGCTGTTGGCGGTGGACTCAACCTGTGCCACGCCGGTGCTCACACGTCCCATCGAGTTCGGTGCAGACATTGTGATGCACGCGGCGACCAAGTATCTAAACGGCCACTCGGATGTGGTTGCTGGCACGCTGACGTGCTCGCCCGCGCTCGCGACAGCTGAAATGTGGACGCGGGTTCGAGCCGTACGCGGCCAGATTGGTGGCATTGCAGGGCCGTTTGAGGCGTGGTTGTTGACGCGCGGCATGCGAACGCTGTTTCCACGTGTGCGCACCGCATGTGCCAACGCGCAGCGCGTGGCCGAGCACTTTGCCGCGCATGCGGGTGTTGTTGAAGTGCTCTATCCGGGGTTGCCGGGCTTTGCGGGGCACGCAGTCGCGGCACGCCAGATGCAGGGCGGTTTTGGTGGGATGTTGTCGATACGGATCAAGGGTGGTGAGGCTGCCGCGATCGCGGTTGCCGCGAACACGCAGTTGTGGAAGCGCGCCACATCCCTAGGCGGCGTCGAAAGCTTGATCGAGCATCGCTCCAGTGTTGAGGGCGAAGGTTCCCCCGCGCCGGTGGACATGCTGCGGCTCTCTGCGGGTATCGAGAGTGCGGATGATTTGATTGCTGATCTCGAGCAGGCCATCGCCTCTGCTCGTTGATTGCGCTGCTCGTTAGTTGCGCCGCTTTTTGAAATCTATTGGTCTTTTTTGAATCGTCATGTCCGACATCACTTCTCGTATCCAAACTTATCTCGTACGTGCCGACCTCGATCGCTTCTTGGTCGAAACACCTGTCATTGCCAAGTACGTGCGCGGTTTTGTCGATACGCTCGGCGAGCTGCCGACCTACATCGCGCCGGACACGCTTTACACATACCAAGTGCCCGAGCTTTCGGAGGATGGCGCTTGCTCCGTGCTCGACGCGCTGGCCCCAACGCCGTATGACCTCACCAGCATCCTCGGCGGGCGCAACCAGCACAACGAGCGCAAGCTGTTGCTGCTCAACCAAGTTGTTGAGCACGCCACGCAGCTCACCGGTGCGGATTGGCTGGGCATCTATCAAGCGAGAACCACGCGCACTGGACAGCGTGTGTTGGTGAAGTTGGCGTACCGAGGTCGCCCTTCGCGCGCGGAGTTTCCGCTCAATGCGGAGTTCGCCAAAGGCTCAACCAATAGCACCGTGGGGCTCGAAGGTTCGGCGCGCGTCATCGATGACGTTGCGGCCTACCAAGCTGAAGGCGGTGGATTTTATGTCTGCGACGATCAGGTGCAGTCGGAGGCTTGTTTGCCGTTGTTTGATGAGGCGGGTGTCATCATCGGCATCATCGACGCAGAGGCGCAGCCGAAGAACTTCTTCAATGCAGAACGTATTGCAGTGTTGTCTGCGCTCGCGATGGTGACGCCTGCGTTGTTGCCTTAGCGCAGGGAACGCTATTTGGCGGCGAACGCTGAGCGGATCGCTTCGATACGGTTTCTGTTCACTCCAAAATCCCGCACGCCCAGCCGCGACCCCGAGCGCGCATGAATCACGTTGGCTTTGGCATCGAGTGCAAACTCAACGTCATCCACAAAGCCCATGCCTTTGGTCTTGAACTCGGCGTAGAGGTAGTCCGGACGTTCGCTAATGACCTTGACGCGCTCTTGTGCCTTCACCACATCAACGAGCCGCTTCCAAGCGGTGGTGGCATCGCCCGTAAAGGCGATCGGCGCAATGTAGTGGCTGTCGTCCTTCGCAACCGTTGAAGAAACCGTATTCGGCTTCCACGATGGTGGCTTGAACTGGCCGTTGGTAAAGCCCAACCCATCGGGTGGCGAGCCTGCGAATAGTCCCATTGGATGTCCTCCCATGTATTCAACGCTGACGACGATCACCAAAAACGCGATGGCGACGCCAAGGATGCGAGCGATGCGAACGAGTAGTGCTTTCACGATTGTTTTCCTAACTCATGAGGGTGCGGGTGCCGAGCGGCGTATCGATGTAGGCGCACATCGTCATGCCCGAGTAGGGCGGCGAAGGTGTCATCACCAATGTCTTAGGCGGCAGCCCGATTTCGTCCAGTAAGTATTGCACCTTCGCGGGGTTGGGATGCGCGGCCTCCATCCACGTAAACTTGCAGCTTTGCTGGGGCAGGCGGTCGCATGGGTGCAGCGTACCTTGCCATTCGATGAGGTGGGGAATCAACCCGCCTTCTATGGGGTGGCCGTCCTCGGGTACGCTCACACGCCAACTGAAATCTCCACGCTGCATGTTGTGCACACGGCCCAAGACGTCGCCGGTGTGCGTCATGGTGGCCTCAATGTTGTCGACTCGCGCCACCCAGCCAATGAGACGAGGGCGCTGTGCGATTCGCTCTTGCACGTCTGTCGTATCGAGTCCAAACCACCGCGGGTGCGATGGTTTTGCGGCGCTCGGATCGATGGCAATGAGTTCGAGGTACGCCTGCTCGCCGATAGCGACCAAGCGATTGTGCGTGCCCATCGCCGCATGCTGCCCAACCGGGGAGAGCGTGACGCCCAGAAAACGTTCCAGCCATGCAGCGCCGCGCGCAAGGTCGGCGCATCCGACAACAAGATGATCGAGCGTAGCGGCGAGGCCTGACATGGAGGGCGAAACTCTAGTATCAGCGGGCGCTTTCAGGCATTTTGCCTGAAAGTGCCCGTGGATAGGCGAGTTTGGCTTTACGGACCCGATTTCCGCGGTGGCGGGAGGTCAGTACAAGTACCGTGTGCGACTTCGGCTGCCATGCCGACCGATTCGCCGAGGGTCGGATGTGGGTGAATGGTTTTCCCAATATCCACCATGTCCGCGCCCATTTCGATGGCGAGTGCGACCTCGGAAATGAGATCACCCGCATGCGTGCCGACGATGCCGCCACCGATGATGCGATGCGTCTCGGCGTCGAAGAGAAGCTTGGTAAAGCCTTCATCGCGACCGTTGGCAATCGCACGTCCCGATGCGGCCCAAGGGAACAGACCCTTGGTGAACTTGATGCCCTTGGCTTTGCAGGTGTCTTCGGTTTCGCCGACCCATGCAACTTCGGGGTCAGTGTAGGCGACCGACGGAATGACGCGCGCATCGAAGAATGACTTTTGCCCTGCGGCGGCCTCAGCGGCCACGTGCCCTTCGTGCACGGCCTTGTGCGCGAGCATCGGCTGGCCGACGATGTCACCAATAGCAAAAATGTGCGGCACGTTGGTGCGCATCTGCCCATCGACGTTGATGAAGCCGCGATCGGTCACGGCGACACCCGCCTTGTCCGCGCTAATCTTCTTGCCGTTTGGCGCTCGTCCGACACTCATCAATGCCATGTCGTAGCGTACCGGGTCTTGTCTCTTGCCGTCGGCTGTCTCGAAGGTCACCCAAATACCGTCGGGCTTCGCATCGCCCGCAACCGTCTTGGTCTTGAGCATGATGTTGTCGAAGCGCTTTTCGTTCATCTTCTGCCAGACCTTCACGAGGTCGCGATCAGCGCCTTGCATGAGGCCATCCATCATTTCGACGACATCGAGGCGGCTACCGAGCGTGGAGTACACCGTGCCCATTTCTAGGCCGATGATGCCACCACCGATAACGAGCATCTTTTTCGGGACTTCCTCCAACGCCAGCGCGCCGGTGGAGTCAACGATGCGCGGATCGTCCGGTATAAACGGCAAGCGCACGACCTGCGAGCCCGCGGCGATGATGCATTTCTCGAAGCGGATGATTTTCTTTTCGCCCGTCTTCTCTTGCCCGGTGCCGCTGGTGAGTTCGACCACCATGTGGTGCGCGTCGAGGAATTGCCCGACACCGCGCACGACTTCAACCTTGCGCGCTTTGGCCATGCCAGAGAGGCCGGTGGTCAGCTTGCCGACCACTTTTTCTTTGTGCGCACGTAGCTTGTCTAGGTCGACGCTTTGCTTGCCAAAGATAATGCCAAGCTCTTCCATGTGCCGTACCTCGTCGACTACTGCGGCGACGTGGAGCAGTGCCTTCGACGGGATGCAGCCAACGTTTAAGCACACGCCACCGAGTTGCGCGTAGCGCTCGATCAGCACCGTCTTCATGCCAAGGTCGGCGGCGCGGAACGCGGCGGAGTAACCACCCGGGCCTGCGCCCAACACCAGCATATCGGTGGAGATATCGGCCTTGTAATTGCCAACAGCGGGAATCTCAGGGATGGCGACGCCGCTCGCCTTTAGGTTGGCCGCTGCCGTGGTTAGGCGCGACTGCGCTGCCGCGAGGATCGGTGCGCTAGAAGAAACAGCGTCTATTCCGCTCGACGTCGTGGGGGCGCGAGAAGGTTTGTCGGCCGTTTCGCTCGCCTCCAGCAGGACAACGACGCTGCTTTCAGAGACCTTGTCGCCGACCTTGACCTTGATCTCTTTGACGACACCCGCCGCAGAGGAGGGGACTTCCATCGTCGCCTTGTCGCTCTCGAGCGAAACCAATGAGTCCTCTTTCTTGACGGTGTCGCCTACCTTCACCAGTACTTCGATGACGGGAATATCTTTGAAGTCGCCGATGTCGGGGACTTTGACTTCGAGAAGATTCGACATGGCCGCCTCTACAGAACGAGTTTGCGGATGTCAGACATCAACGCGGAGAGATAGGTGGTGAATCGCGCGCCCGCGGCACCATCGACAACGCGATGGTCGTACGAGAGCGACATTGGCAGGATGAGGCGCGGCACGAACTCTTTACCGTTCCATACCGGCTTCATCGATGACTTCGACACGCCGAGGATCGCGACCTCCGGTGCGTTGATGATCGGCGTGAAGTACGAACCGCCGATGCCGCCGAGCGACGAGATCGAGAAACACCCGCCCGACATCTCAGCGGGGGACAACTTGCCCTCGCGCGCTTTGAGGGCGAGCTCTGAGGTTTCGCGGGCAATCTCAACGACCGACTTTTGGTCGGCATTCTTGATGACGGGCACCACTAGGCCATTCGGCGTATCGGCCGCAAAACCAATGTGATAGTACTTCTTCAGAATGAGGTTCTCGCCGCTTTGGTCGAGTGACGCGTTGAACTCAGGGAATTTCTTCAGCGCGGCCACACTCGCCTTGATGAGGAAGGCGAGCATCGTCACCTTCACGCCCGATTTGGCGATCTCTTCGTTGGTTTTTACGCGGAAGGCCTCGACGTCGGTGATGTCCGCTTCGTCTTGCTGCGTGACGTGCGGGATCATCACCCAGTTGCGCGCCAGGTTGGCACCCGAGAGCTTCTTGATACGTGAAAGCGCGCGCGTTTCGATTTCGCCAAACTTGGTGAAATCGATGACGGGCATTTGTGGGAACGCAAAGCCACCTGCGGATGAGGTTGACCCGGCGGGCTTCGCGAGTTCTGCCTTGACGAAGGCCTTAACGTCTTCTTCGGTCATACGCCCCTTGTTGCCCGTGCCTTTGACGCGCCCCAAGTCCACACCGAACTCGCGCGCGAGTTTGCGGATCGACGGAGAGGCATGCACATTCGCTGGAACGTTGCCCGCGCCCGTCGCTGCGGTTGTGGGTGCCGGTGCTGAGAGGGCTGGGGGTGCCGATTGAGGCTTCGGTGCGGGTGCTGGTGTCGGAGCAGGTGCGGGCGCTGGTGCCGGTGCAGATGCCTTCGGCGCAGGCGCTGCCGCGGCGGCGCTGGCTTCAGCGTCGAGGACAACAACTACATTGCCTTCTGACACTTTGTCACCCAATGCGACCTTAATTTCCTTGACCACACCCGCCGCCGATGACGGCACCTCCATCGTCGCCTTATCGCTTTCGAGCGATACCAGCGAATCTTCTTTCTTAACGGTGTCGCCGACCTTGACGAGGATTTCAATGACGGGGATGTCTTTGAAATCGCCGATGTCGGGTACTTTTACTTCAACGAGATTTGCCACGCAAATGCTCCTCGATTTGTTTTTGTATGTGGTGCTCGCGGTTCAGTCGTTCCAGTCGTGCCAGTCGTGCGAGTCGTGCCAGTCGTGCAATACGACCTACACCGTCCACGGTGCGGGCTTGTCAGGATCGATGCCGTACTTCTTGATCGCTTCACCGACCGTCTTGAGTGGCATCTGTCCTTCGTCTGCCAGCGTCTTGAGTGTGGCGACTACCACGTAGTAGCGGTTGACCTCGAAGAACTTGCGCAGTTGCTTCCGGGTGTCGGAACGCCCGAAGCCGTCCGTGCCCAGCACCATGAACTTGCGATCGGTGATGTACGGGCGAATTTGGTCGGCGAACGAACGAATGTAGTCGGTCGCCGCAACCACCGGGCCCTTGCGTCCCTTGAGTTGCTGCGTGACGTATGCGGCACGCGGCGCTTCCTCTGGGTGCAGCATGTTGTGACGCTCGGCTGCCATGCCGTCGCGGCGCAGTTCCGTGAACGAGGTGCAACTCCAGATATCGGCGACCACGCCCCAGTCGAGTTCGAGCAACTCGGCTGCGGCGATGACTTCACGCAGGATGGTGCCTGAGCCCATCAGTTGTACGCGTGGCTTCTTTGCCTCTTTGGATTCACGGAACAGATACATCCCCTTGAGAATGCCTTCCTCCGCACCCTCTGGCATCGCTGGGTGCGTGTAGTTCTCGTTCATCACGGTGATGTAATAGTAGATGGGCTCCATCTTCTCGTACATGCGCTTCAGACCATCGTGCATGATCACGGCGAGCTCGTAGCTGAAGGTCGGGTCGTATGAGATGCAGTTGGGGATGGTCGCGGACATCAAGTGTGAGTGACCGTCCTCGTGCTGCAGCCCTTCACCGTTGAGGGTGGTGCGTCCTGACGTGCCACCGAGCAAGAAGCCGCGTGCTTGCATGTCGCCGGCTGCCCAGGCGAGATCGCCGATGCGCTGGAAGCCGAACATCGAGTAGAAGATGAAGAGCGGAATCATGTGCTGGCCATGGTTGGCGTAGCTCGTTCCGGCGGCCATCCACGAGCAGAATGCGCCCGCTTCGTTGATGCCTTCTTGCAGAATTTGTCCGGCTTTGTCTTCCTTGTAGAACATCAATTCGCCCGCATCGACTGGCTCATACAACTGGCCGACGGACGAGTAAATGCCAAGCTGGCGGAACAAGCCTTCCATGCCGAACGTGCGCGATTCATCGGCGACGATCGGTACCAAGCGCGGGCCGAGTTCTTTGTCGCGGGTGAGTGCCGTGAACGCACGCACAAACGCCATGGTCGTCGAGATCTCCCGCTCTTCGGTGGATTTCAGCAGCGGCTCAAAGATCGACAACTCGGGCACTTTGAGCGGTGGGATGTTCGGGTGCCGCACCGGCAATGAACCGCCGAGTTTTTCGCGCGCAGCCTTGAGGTACTGAATCTCCGGCGAGTTCTCTGGTGGCTTGTAGAACGGAATGTCGGCGATGACTTCGTCCGACACCGGAATGTTGAAGCGGTCGCGGAATTGCTTCAGCGAGCCGAGGTCCATCTTCTTTTGCTGGTGGGTAATGTTCTGGCCTTCGCCGGACTTACCCATGCCATAGCCTTTGATAGTCTTGGCGAGGATGACGGTCGGTTGTCCTTTGTGTTTGCTTGCCGCTGCGTATGCTGCGTAAACCTTGTACGGATCGTGTCCGCCGCGGTTTAAGCGCCAGATGTCCTCGTCGGACATCGACGCGACCATCTTCTCAAGTTCGGGATACTTACCGAAGAAATGCTTGCGCACATACGCGCCGTCGCGCGCCTTGTAGTTTTGGTACTCGCCATCGACCGCTTCCATCATGCGCTTTTGCAGCAGGCCGTCCGTGTCTTTAGCGAGCAACGGATCCCAGTAGCGGCCCCAGATCACCTTCAAGACATTCCAGCCCGCGCCACGGAAGTCGGCTTCGAGTTCTTGGATGATCTTGCCGTTGCCACGGACTGGTCCGTCGAGGCGTTGCAAGTTGCAGTTGACGACAAAGATGAGGTTGTCGAGTCCTTCGCGCGCGGCGAGCGAGATCGCGCCGAGCGACTCCGGTTCGTCCATCTCGCCGTCGCCCATGAATGCCCAGACCTTGCGGCCTTCAGTGTTGACGATACCGCGATGGT
Source organism: Nitrosomonadaceae bacterium (assembly GCA_021300055.1). Lineage (GTDB taxonomy): Bacteria > Pseudomonadota > Gammaproteobacteria > Burkholderiales > Usitatibacteraceae > UKL13-2. Next base: position 10,644 of record JAJTHU010000130.1, read on the forward strand.
GCAGGTACTTCATGAAGCGTGCTTGGTAGATGGCCTGCAAGGGGCCCAGGCCCATCGACACGGTGGCGAACTGCCAGAAGTTCGGCATCAACCAAGGGTGAGGGTACGATGAGATACCTTTACCGTCGACCTCTTGACGGAAGTTCTCCATCTGCTCTTCGGTGAGGCGGCCCTCCAAAAACGCGCGCGCGTAAACGCCGGGTGCCGAGTGACCTTGCATGAAAACCAGATCGCCGCCGTGCTGTTTTGACGGTGCATGCCAGAAGTGGTCGAAGCCGACGTCGTACAGCGTCGCGGCCGACTGGAACGACGCGATGTGACCGCCCAGTTCGGATGATTCTTTGTTGGCTCGCAACACTGTTGCGACTGCGTTCCAACGGATCAAGGAACGGATGCGGTGCTCCATCTCTTGGTCGCCGGGCAGTGGGTCTTCCGCGTGCGGCGGGATGGTGTTGATGTACTGGGTGTTGGCCGAGTAGGGTAGGTTCGAGCCTGAGCGGCGAGCCTTATCGACCAGTGACTCCAACAGAAAGTGTGCGCGCTCCGGTCCTTCTGCATCGAGCACGCCTTCGAGCGCGTCGAGCCATTCGCGTGTTTCCTGGGGATCAATGTCGCTTTGCAAAAATGCGGGACGATCCATCTCCAGACTCCTCAGTATTAGTATTTGTGCAGCCTGTTATTAGACTCCAATCGTCTCGCGGCGGCTATCCTCGAGCAGAAAAGGGCTTGTGAAATTGTCGCCATAACAACGGCGTACCGGAGTAACCGCTCTTCATGATGCATCCGCACGTGAAAGCCCAAGCAGACTGCCTCGCTGTCGCGTGCTGAGCCAGCAATAGTCGGGGGCGTCGCCTTCCCACCGCCTCGCGTCACGAGGAAGCATCCGGACTCGTCGGCGCTACCGGTTGAGACGCCGTCTCAACATCAACTGCCACGACATGGTGCGGGGGCGGTAAATGCCCATCAAGGACGAAGTGCCCTCTATCAGAGGCAATCGTGGTGGTACAAAATCGCTGGCGCATCTAAATTTAGGCTATTTTTGTATTTATTATCAGAAGGTTACAGCGCGTTCCCCAAGTGTTCCTTAAAAAACTTTTTTAAGTTATTATTCTGACAAGACTTTAGCCAATCTAGGAAAGCTTTGCGCGGACCCTCTCTAGGCGTCGTTTTCCAACGCCGCGACAGGGATTTAGCAACTGGAAGATGCGTGGATTTTCTCGCTGAGGCGCAGTCAGCGTTGGGGGCAAGTTAGGACTGAGGCGTGCATCTGCGGTCAGATGCATAAAACAAAAAACGCGTCGTCGGGAGGCACTGTGACGCTGTCGGATGCACTGCAAATCGTGAGCGTGACTGACCCAGGTAGGGTCCGCGGTCACAATGAGGACTGTGTTGAATCTCGTCCGGAGATTGGCGTGGTCGTGCTCGCTGACGGCATGGGCGGCTATAACGCGGGTGAAGTTGCGAGTGGTATGGCGACTGCATCCATCGCTGGCGGGCTAGCGCAAGTTTGGACCCGCGATGCGCTTAAGTCGCTGGATCGC
>JAJTHU010000005.1 GCA_021300055.1 Nitrosomonadaceae bacterium
CGGCCAGTCGAATCCAACCTTTAAGCTCATCACGCCTGAACGCGCGTTTGTGATGCGCGCCAAGCCCGGGCCGGCGGCAAAGTTGCTGCCCTCCGCGCACGCTATCGAGCGCGAGTATCAAGTGATGACCGCGCTCAAAAAGGCCAATATCCCCGTGCCGACAACGTACGCGCTTTGCGAAGATGAATCGGTGATTGGCCGTGCATTTTTTGTGATGGGGATGGTCGAAGGCCGCGTGCTGTGGGACCCTGCCCTGCCCGGCATGTCGCCTGCCGAGCGCGGCGCGATCTTTGATGAAATGAATCGCGTCATCGCCGCGCTTCATCGCGTGGACTACGCAGCCATCGGACTCGGGGATTACGGCAAGCCAGGCAACTACTTTGAGCGGCAGATTGGCCGCTGGACCAAGCAATATCGTGCGTCTGAAACCGAGACCATCGCGGCCATGGATAACTTGATCGAGTGGCTGCCGCAACACGTGCCCGCCGGTGAAGAGTCGTCCATCGTTCACGGCGACTTCCGCCTCGACAACCTTATCTTTCATCCGACTGAGCCGCGCGTACTTGCCATCCTCGACTGGGAGCTTTCAACACTCGGGCACCCGTTAGCGGATTTCGCGTATCACGCCATGGCGTGGCAGGTGCCGCCGGGCGCATTCCGCGGTATCGCGGGGCTTGATCTTGCGGCCCTCGGCATCCCTTCGCTGGACGATTACATTGCGCGCTACTGCGAGCGCACCGGACGCGCAGAGAACGGAACTCCAAGCATCGCCAACTTTGACTACTATCTGGCCTACAACATGTTCCGCATGGCGGGCATCTTGCAGGGCATCATGAAACGCGTCGTTGACGGTACGGCTTCCAGCGAACAAGCCGTCATGATGGGCAAAGCCGCACGACCCCTCGCCGAGCTCGGCTGGAAACTCGCACAACGCATCGACCAGCACTAACCTAACGAAGGCGCCTCGATGGACTTTTCGTACTCGCCCAAGACTTTGGATTACATCGCCCGCATGGAGGCGTTCTTCGCGGAACACATCCTGCCGAACGAGCGGCGCTATCAAGAAGATGTCGAGGCCAATACCCGCGCGGGCAAGCGCTGGACGCCGACGGCAATCATTGAAGAACTGAAGCCCAAAGCGCGCGCCGCCGGTCTCTGGAACCTATTTCTGCCCGGCGTGCACGGCGCGGGGCTGAGCAATCAAGAGTACGCGCCGCTCGCGGAGATTACGGGACGTGTGCCTTGGTCGCCCGAAGTGTTCAATTGCGGGGCGCCCGATACCGGCAACATGGAAGTGTTGGTGCAGTACGGCACACCAGAACAACAGGCGCGTTGGCTTACGCCGCTGCTTGCAGGTGAAATACGCTCGGCGTTCGCGATGACCGAGCCCGGTGTTGCCTCGAGCGATGCAACCAACATCGCCACGCGCATTGAGCGCGACGGCGACCACTACATCATCAATGGCCGCAAGTGGTGGATTTCGGGCGCGGGCGATCCGCGTTGCGCAATCTATATCGTCATGGGCAAAACCAACCCGGACGCCGCCACGCACAGCCAGCAATCGATGATCTTGGTGCCCGCCGATACGCCCGGTGTCACGGTGATGCGACCCCTACCGGTGTTTGGTTATGACGACGCCCCGCATGGCCACTGCGAGATCTTGTTTGAAAACGTTCGCGTGCCCGCGAGCAACATCTTGCTCGGTGAGGGACGGGGTTTCGAAATCGCGCAGGGTCGGCTGGGCCCGGGGCGTATTCACCACTGCATGCGGCTCATTGGTCTTGCGGAGCGCGCGCTCGAGTTCATGTGTCGGCGCCTCAATGAGCGAATCGCCTTCGGCAAGCCCATCGCGGCGCAAAGCATTTGGCACGAACGTATCGCCGAGTCCCGCTGCATGATCGATCAAGCGCGCTTGCTGACGTTGAAGGCTGCCTACATGATAAACACTGTCGTAAATAATATTTCCAAGACTGAAATCGCCATGATAAAGGAAGTAGCATCCAACGTCACCCAACTAGTTATCGACTGGGCAATTCAAGCGCACGGTGGCGCGGGTCTATCGGATGATTTCCCGCTCGCCTTTGCTTACGCCCAAGCGCGCATCCTGCGCTTGGCAGACGGACCGGACGAGGTACACCGCAACAGCCTCGCCAAAATGGAGCTTGGGAAATACATCACCCGCCCGCCGCGCTAGAAAGAGACGCAACAGCAACACCCAGACGAGGTGCAACCAAGATTGCGCCCGCAATAGAAGGAGGAGCACAGCATGCAGACGAACAAAGAGAAATGGTGGCTTGACCACTACCCCGCCGGTGTCGCGCACGAAGTCGATTTGAAGCGTTACCGCTCGCTCGTTGACATGGCGGACGAGGGTTTTCAGAAGTACGCCGATCGCGATATGTACACGTGCCTCGGCAAGACACTCAAGTTTCGTGAAGTCGATGCGCTTTCAAAGGCATTTGCCGCGTGGTGCCAATCATTGGGGTTGCAAAAAGGCGCGCGCATTGCGTTGATGATGCCGAACCTTTTGCAATACCCAGTTGCCATTCTCGGGGTGATGCGTGCGGGCTACGTGGTCGTCAACGTCAATCCGCTTTACACCCCGCGCGAGCTTGAGCACCAGCTCACAGACTCGGGTGCGGAAGCGATCGTCATTCTTGAAAACTTCGCCACAACGCTACAGGCCGTCGTTGCGCGAACCCCGATCAAGCATGTGGTGCTCGCAAGCGTCGGGGATCTGTTGGGATTTCCCAAAGGGATGATCACGAATTTCGTGGTGCGTAACGTCAAGAAGGCGGTGCCGCCCTACTCGCTGCCCTCGACGCTGTCAGTACTGCGCTTTAACGATGTCATCGCCCGGGGTCGTCAGCTCCCACTTGCGAAGCCAGATGTCGGTCCGGAGGACATCGCTTTCTTGCAGTACACCGGTGGCACTACCGGTGTTTCGAAGGGCGCGGTACTCGTGCACGAGAACATCTACGGCAACTGTTTGGTCTCGGAGGCATGGTTGCTTCCCGCGCTGCAAGACACCAGCAAGGGGCAAGCGCCCGACCCGATGGTGTTGGTGTGCGCCTTGCCGATGTATCACATCTTTTCGCTGTTGACGTGCATGTGGATCGCGGTGAAGCTAGGCGGCCACAACATCCTCATCCCCAATCCGCGCGACCTCAACAGTGTGGTCGATGCGCTACGCGCGCATCGCTTCAATATGCTGCCTGCCGTGAACACGATGTTCAACGGTCTGTTGCACCACCCGGGCTTTCGTTCACTCGACTTCTCGTCGCTACGCGTCTCCAACGGTGGCGGCATGTCAGTGCAACGGACAGTGGCCGAGGGCTGGCTCGCGCTGACAAGCACACCGATTGTCGAGGGCTATGGACTGACCGAGACCTCGTCCGGCGCCACCTGTAACCCGGTGCTCTCGACGGCCTACTCCGGCGACGTTGGCATGCCAATGCCGTCGACCGAAATTTCGATCTGCGACGACGACGAGAATCCTGTCGCCCTCGGCGAGGCAGGAGAAATTTGCATTCGCGGCCCGCAGGTCATGCGTGGCTATTGGCAGCGCCCTGACGAAACCGCTAAGGTGATGACGCGTGACGGCTTCTTTAAGTCAGGCGACATCGGCATCATGCTGCCGAATGGTCACGTGAAGATTGTCGATCGCAAGAAGGACATGATCTTGGTATCGGGTTTCAACGTTTACCCGAACGAGATCGAAGACGTGGTTGCCGGTTGCCCCGGCGTCATGGAATGTGCTGCGGTGGGCGTGCCCGACGACAAGACGGGCGAAGCGGTGAAGCTATTTGTGGTGAAGCGTGATCCTGCGTTGACTGAGGAGGCGGTGCGCGCGTTCTGTCGTGAAAACCTTACCGGCTATAAGAACCCGCGTCAGATCGTGTTCCGCGATGCCCTGCCAAAAACCAACGTGGGCAAGATCTTGCGTCGTGAGTTGCGTGATAAGTGATTTCGCTGGCACCGGCTACCAAGCCGTGCCACCGACCCACTCGCCAGCAGCCGCATTGAAGGTCTTGTACTCAACGCTCGCCCAGACCCCGGCCCGAGCGTACGGATCGTCTTCGAGGAGTTGCCTCGCAACCGCAACCGAGTCGGTGCGGTAGATCAGCATCGACCCATCGATGTTGCGTTGTGCATCCCGCATGGGCCCAGCCACAGCGAGGTGCGGCAGGATCTTCTCGACGTAGGCCATGTGCGCCTTGAGGTGCTCCTCCCGAAGCGCCGCGGATCGACCATCAGCATGGTCGCGACAAATGGCCACAATGAGTTTCTGAGTACGAATCATGTTTTGAGCATGTAGAGTTGCCACAGATCTTTGTGGCTCATGTGAAGCAACGGTTGAATCGCCAGCAGCCCGGTGCGCCCGATGCTCTCTTCGAGGTAGGTCATTTCAACGAACTTCGCGCGTTTTGCATCGTCAACTGGCAGGATTGATTGCCAGCGGTCTCATCCTTGGAACCTACCACCATGAACTCGCTGGCGCGCGCGCCGCGCCAATCCGCTTTCCATTCTTCATGATTGGTATAGCCGTTGGCCGAGAGATCGAACTGCGCTCGAAACAACTTGCGCGAGCCGAAGCAGATGCGCACCTTGCCGTCTTTTTGATCGGCGAGTAAGGTGGCCCTCTTCTGCTCCCGTATCGCCAGTCGGCGCTGCTTCTGATGAATCTTGGCGGCACGCTTGGTGCGCTGTTCTGCCGTGCCCGTGAG
>JAJTHU010000096.1 GCA_021300055.1 Nitrosomonadaceae bacterium
CCCGCGGCTTATGTGCACCAAACGCCGCGAGCGCCTCTTCGCCGTTACGGCATTCGGCCACGATGTTGAGGTCGGGCCACACCTGCCTGAGCGTTGTGCGGATACGCTCGAGCATGAGTGGTTCGTCATCAGCAATGAGTGCAGTTGTCATGTTATTCATTCGTGCGCGTGCTGATTAGCAGGATGTTGTGGAATGCGAATCGTCGCGACTACACCGTGTGGTGCGGTCTCTTGTATGTCGAGAGCAGCAGTGTTGCCGTAAATCGCAGTGAGGCGCTCTCTGATGTTCGATAAGCCGACCCCACCCTCACCGGAGGACATTGAAGCGAGCCCCACCCCGTCATCGCGCACAGCGATTTCAATCACATCATCAACAATGCGAGCGGTCAGGGAGAGTGTGCCGCCAGCGGGGGACGGTTCCAAACCGTGCTTAATCGCGTTTTCCACCAGCGATATGAGCATGGCTGGTGGCACCGGTACGGCGCTGAGTTCTGGTGGCAGTTCAATCTTAGTTCGCAGTCGCGATCCCATACGCGTGCGCATGATGGCGAGGTATGCGGCTGCCATGTCGAATTCGCGCTTCAGATTGGTCGTTTCCTCTCGAAGGCTAACCAGTCCCGCGCGCAAGAAGTGGATCAACTCAGAAGTCAGTTGCGCCGCCTCAGGTGCACGCCCCTCAGCGAGTTGTTGGACGCTGGCGAGCGTGTTGAACAAAAAGTGCGGTTCGACCTGTGCCTGCAAGAGCTTTAGGCGTGCGTCTGCCAGCTGCCGGGCCGTACGGTCGGCATCTGCCTGGCGCTGTAGCTCTTCATATCGCGTCTGCAGTAGGCGACGCCGCACATGGACGACGATACCGAGTACCATGGCATACAGGAGTCCAAAGATGGCGCCGCCGACAATAACGCGCACACCGACTTCACCGAAGCGCTGCGCGAAATCTTCGATTGAACCCGTTCGCAGCCAGCTACCAAACATGCCGCCGAAAACCGCACCGATGGTGGCCAACACAATCGCGATGCCGAGTGCGCGAATACCTAACTTGAACTTCGCGTGCCCGAACCAAGCAGCCAACAAGGCAAATCCGAACACGCCAAGCAGAAGCATCGTGACAATTAGCGACTCGATCCAGGTCGCTTTGCTCGCTGCGAGGCGGAACACAGTCGCCGCCCCAAGCCAAAGCGCGATTGCAATCATTCCATAGCGCCACTTATGGGCCTTGAGAGAGCGGTCGAACGCCAGCACCTCCTCGCGCTCGGTAGCAGGCATCTTGGCTAGCTGCCTAGATTCAAGCTCCTCGTACCAACAAGCTAGTCGACTGGGGATAAGTTTCATGGCCTGAAGCTTAACGATTCCGCCCGAGCCTCGCCAGCCCAGCACGACAAACGACGATTACGGTGGACGAGCACGGCTTTTCTGGAATGACTGACGATAGCTGTGGCTGGAGACTTGGCGCCGCATCTGAGAGTAAACTTCGCTGCATCACGCAAATCAACGCACACCCCTCGCTTGTGGAGTAAGCATGGCCGATATTGAGTTGGATCGCACCCATCACCTCGGACTCAAAGGCGCCAAAGCGGCGGCGGACAAGATGGCAGCCAAGCTTGCCGAGAAGTTCGATCTCGCCGCCAGTTGGGACGGGGACACCCTCCACTTTGAGCGCCCAGGCGTCAACGGCACGCTGAAGATCAGCGCGACTGAAATGCACTTGCGCGTAACCCTCGGCTTCATGCTGAAGATGATGCGCGCACCTATCGAAAACGCGATTCACGAGCAACTCGATGGAGTGCTTGATGCGGCCAAGTCCGCCGCACCAAAGCCCTCAGCCAAGACGACCACGAAGGCTGCACCGAAAGCGGCGAGCAAGCGGAGCAAGGCTTAGCGATCGGAAGGCTGCCACACAGCCTACCCGCTAGTAGTCGACCCTAACCTCGATCATCGATGGTTCAGGGTTGCCACGCATGCTCAGGACGCGCGGTAGAACATCAACTCTCGCAACTGTTGGCGCGAGACTGCCCCAATTCCCCAACGCCGGATCCGCTAGAAGCGCCAGACGGCGCCGACGTTGACGAGCGTCGCGGAAAGCGGCTCAAACACCTCGCCGTCCGCCACGTTTCCGCCCATCCGCCACTGCCCACGCTGGCGGTAGCGGGAGACACCGACGTCGACGGTCAGCGACTCGTTGACCCGGGCGATGAGCTTCGCTGAGGGTTCAAGGGCACCAAAGGTTGCCAGGCGCTGGTCCGACGAGGTGTAGGTCGGGAGCGGCCGCACCAACTGCTGGCGGTAAAAGTCCGCCTTCGTTTGCGTGTAGTAGCGCAACCCCGCTTCGGCGCTGAACGTATCGTCTACCCGCTGCAGCCAACTCCCGGCCAGCGTGTGGGACCGGACACCCCAGTCGTCGCGGTAGTAGCGGTACTCCGCTGACAACACAGCCCCCTTCGATGGTAGCGCTCGCTTGGCTCGGGTCAGCCATGCCCAAGAGCTGCGACTGTCGGGTCTCGTGTCCTTCACCAAGGAGAATGGTGGCCCAGGCGGTCCGCCGACCGTGAAACGGGTAACGGTAAGCCTGTAGGGATCACTGAGGTACCCGCGCTGTCTCGTATAGGTTAGGTTCGATTGCACCAGCGTATTGCGGTCGATCAGTTGGGTCAGCCCGACGAGCGCTTCGTTCACGTCACGATCAGCCTTCAAGGAGCGATCAATGACGGACATCACCAAATCGTTTCGTCGCCCGAGCCCCAGCGCCAGCGTCGTGTTGCGCTCGTTGAAGTCTAAGGTCGCGTTAAGCCCAAATGCGTTCGACTCGTAGTCTTCCTCATCAGAACGGGCGACTGAGACGCTGACCGTGTTTTCGTTGAGCGCGCCGTATTTGTGCGTGAGGTTCGTGTCGTAGGCCTTGCGGCGATCAGTGATTGATGCGCCCGTCAAAATCTGCGTCGGCTTTCCAGCAAGGTTCGACACGATTTGCGGCGACGCGCCGCTCACCATATCGACCGTGGCACTTGCCGCCCATTCCCAGCGGTCGCCAACCGGCAACTTAAACCAAGCGACAGGCTCGGTCACGCGCATGCGCCCCATGTCCTCGCGGTACCAAAGGGAGCGGATGCCGGCCACCGAGCCGATCGGCATAAAGGCCGTACTCGCCGCCGACGACTCAGTCGTTTGTGCGAACACCTCAACGGGTATTGCAGCGATGGGTAGCGCAATGGTCGCTGCCATTAGGGCCTGTAGAGGCTTGGATTTCAGGTCTGACACATCGACTCCAGCACGCAAACTGTCCAATCCGCGGGCGTTTTCAAGCAAATTGCTTGGAAAGCCTCACCGATACTAGACTTTTCAAGTCAGAATTCATGCCGCTTACGTGCATCCACATCCCCCGCCACCGACCGCTCTGCCGCCGCTCGCAGCCTCTTTACTGGCGTAAATGTGCCCGCTGATGGCGTCAGCCGCACGATCAAAACCCCATTGCATCTCCGGCTTTGCCAGCGTGCCGCGCTGGGTCGGCGCGACATTTGCGCAGCCGACAAGCGCCAGCAGAATGGCAACCAATGTGCCTCTACCGAGCAGCCCCCGGCCGCAATTTGCAGCCGGATTTTCTTCAATCGACTTCACACCATGCCTCCCGTGGTTGTTCGTGGCTTGCTGCACTACGCCCGACGATCTCTAGTTCAACTTTGGCCCGCCGTTCTGGAACACCGTATACCCAGTTGGTGCCGTGCCAGCGTTCGCGACAGTCGTCTGCACCGTGCCGGCCGCGTTCAGCAGCCAAGCGGTCAGCTGTCCGTTAGCGCGCCGCCACACGATGTCGGTAATGCCGTCGTTGTTAAGGTCGGCTGCCGCGTAGAACGTCCACGTCGGGTCGGCGTTTGGCAGATTGATTGTTGTCATCGGTACCGAAAGACTGCTCGACGTACATGACGCATTTGGGTCATCCGGCGCACCGGTGTAAGGCGGCAGGGTCAGCCCGACAGCGTTGAGCGATAACAGTTGGTTGGCGCCGGTCGTCGCATTGCGCACTAACACCTCGCCAGTTGTGCCCCCTCTGAAGCGCGCGAACTTTTGCGGCACGAAGCCCGTCGGCATATTGCCGCTCACAAGGTTCGCGCAAGTCCGAGTTGGTGTCGCCATCAACACCCGGAGTTGGCCCGCCGGACTGAGGTAAATCATGTCTGCGGCGCCGTCGTTATTGATATCGACCGCACCAAGCAACTGCCAAGTGAGCGGCGCACCGCCTCGTTTGCGCACCTGAGATACAAACGGCACGGTGGACGCTGACGTGCCACTACTAAACCAGATATAGGAGACGCCGGTGTCGGGTGACTCCGTCACCACATAGCGCCAAACGATGTCTTGAAAACCATCGCCGTCCATATCCGCGACAGCTTGCACTTCCCAGACGAGCTTCACAAGGCGCCAGAAGACTCGCTGAGCACTGTTGAAGCTAGGCCAAGAAATCACGTCCCCGAACTCACCCGGCGCGGAGGTATTGAGGAAGGCTAGGCTAGGCGCGCCTTTGTTGTCGAAGTCAGCCGTGGCGAGCACACTATTCCAGGCACCGGGGTCCGCCGTACACGTGAACCTGAGTTGGTCGTTGGTCCACTTTCCTACGTTCGTCTCGGGGCTCATCCCGGACCTACGTAGAAGTATGTCGTTGCGTGTAACCGTTGCGGGCGAGTTGCAGCCGCAAGTAGGCGCCGCGGCTCCCGCCAATCTCGCGATATGCGTCACGAGGTCGCAAGCTTCTTGTCCTGTAAAGGATCCGCGCATGAACTGCATCGTATTGATTCGATCCAGCGCTGAGTTAAGCGCAGCTACCGAAGTTGCCCCAAGAGCCGCATTCCCGGAGCCGTGACAGGCAAAGCAGTTATTCGTGTAAATCGCCTGTCCCGCAGTCGTGTTGCCCGATTGCGCATGCGCCACGGGGGCGAACGTGCAAAGCGCAAGCATCGCTGCCAATACAACCCCGCTCCACGCAACCGTTATCCGAATACCGTTCATACCGCCCTCCCTGAAATTCATCCGTCCGTGCGCGCTGCCTTGTTAGAACTGCCTCAGCGCCGTGAACTTGCTACCGCACAATATGCCCGCAAAGTGTACACAACCTCAATTGCAGAATGTAACCATCCGATACAAATTTAGCGCCTACGCGTCACCGCGATGCGACATCCGAGCCAACGAGCCAGACCCGCAGAGACTGTCTTCGAGTGGTACGGGCATCAGCACGGCACGGATTCAACGGCTGAGTAATGGTCGCGGCATCCCGTTCGTTGCAAAGCGTGAAAGAATCCACCAGTCGGCTAACCCCACTCGAATGCCCCGGTAGTACCGAAATGAACGCCCTCCTCGCCCTCTCCCGCTGGATCGACCGGCTCAACAATCGCGTGGGCCGACTTGCGTACTGGCTCGTGCTCGTGGCGGTGTTAGTCAGTGCCGGTAATGCGGTGATGCGCTACGCGTTCAATGCCTCATCCAACGCTTGGCTGGAGTTGCAGTGGTACCTCATGGGCGCAGTCTTTTTGCTTTGTGCCGGTTACACCTTGTATCACCAGCAGCACGTGCGTGTTGACATCGTCTACAACCGCTGGCCGCGGCGTGTGCAACTCTGGATCGATATCGTCGGCACGGTGCTCTTTCTTCTTCCTGCTGCTGGACTCGTGGTGTGGCTTTCGTGGCCGGTGTTTGTCACTGCCTTTGTGAGCGGTGAAGTCTCCAGCAACGCCGGTGGACTTGCGCTGTGGTGGGCACGTCTGCTCGTGCCCGTTGGCTTTGGGCTTTTGTTCTTGCAGGGGCTGTCCGAACTCATCAAGCGCGCGGCGGTGCTGCACGGCAGCCTGCCCGACACCTTCAAGGACGCAGCACCTGCGATGGCCAGCGCCGTGCCAAGCGAGGCGCAGAAATGACCGCTTGGATCATCAGCAATATGGCGCCGCTGATGTTCATCGGCCTTGTCGTATTCATGCTGTTCGGCTACCCCGTCGCCTTTGCACTGGCTGCGAACGGCATCATCTTTGGCCTGCTCGGCATCGCCCTCGGCGTCCTTCCCCCCGCCCTTTTCCAAGCGCTGCCGGATCGCATTTGGGGCGTGATGGCCAACGAAACGCTCTTGGCTGTGCCGTTCTTTACGCTGATGGGGCTCATCCTCGAACGCTCGGGCATGGCCGAAGACCTGCTCGAAACCATCGGGCAATTGTTCGGCGGCATGCGTGGCGGGCTGGCGTTTGCCGTCATCTTCGTTGGCGCGATGCTCGCGGCAACCACCGGCGTCGTGGCCGCGTCCGTGATATCGATGGGCCTGATCTCGTTACCCATCATGCTTCGCTACGGTTACGACCGGCGCTTGGCGGCGGGCGTGATCGCGGCGTCCGGCACTCTCGCGCAAATCATCCCGCCGTCGTTGGTGCTCATCATCATGGCCGACCAATTGCATCAGTCGGTCGGTGACATGTATGCGGGCGCGATTCTGCCGGGGCTGGGCTTGGCCTTGCTATACGGCCTGTATGTCGCGCTGATCGCCATCTTCAAACCAGCTTGGGTGCCTGCGCTGCCCCTCGATGCGCGCGCTGCACAGACAATGCAGGGCCAAACAGGCTGGACCTCATTGTTAACACTTGCGGTTATCGCCACCATCACCGCAGCTGGCGTCAGCGTCTGGCAAGCACAACGTCCGTTTGACGAACGCGCGGTTCTTGCGCTGAGTGCGGGTGTGAGCGTCGCGTTCGTCTGCGCGCTGCTCAATCGGATGCTGAAGCTGGGTTTGGTTTCCCCGCTTGCGGAGCGCGTCGTGTTCGTGTTGGTGCCCCCGCTGGCACTCATCTTCTTGGTGCTCGGAACCATCTTCCTCGGCGTGGCAACGCCAACAGAGGGTGGTGCGATGGGCGCCACGGGCGCGCTCTTGATGGCGATGGCTCGTCGCAAGCTGAGCATGGCGTCGTTGAAGCAAGCGCTGGACGGTACCGCCAAGCTCACCACCTTCGTGCTGTTCATCCTCATTGGTGCACGTATCTTCAGCCTAACGTTTTATGGCGTGAACGGGCACCTCTGGGTCGAGGAATTGCTGACTGCATTGCCCGGCGGCCAGACCGGCTTTCTAGTTGCGGTCAACGTGTTGGTGTTCTTCTTGGCGTTCTTTCTCGATTACTTCGAGCTGGCATTCATCATCGTGCCGCTGTTGGGACCCGTGGCCGACAAGCTCGGCATCGACTTGGTGTGGTTCGGTGTCATGCTTGCCGTCAACATTCAGACTGCATTCATGCACCCGCCGTTTGGATTCGCGCTGTTCTACTTGCGCAGCGTTGCACCACTGCGCCCATACATCGACCGCATCACCCAACGCGAAACGCAGCCGGTCACGACCGCGCAGATCTACTGGGGCGCGATTCCGTTCTTGGTTATACAGCTCTTAATGGTTGCCATCGTCATCGCTTTCCCGCAGATCGTTATGGTCTACAAAGACGCCGCACCCAAAGTCGATCCCACTAAGCGCGAGATCATCGTACCCATGATCGACGGCGACGATGAGGACCTGACCGCTGCATTTGGCGGCCGACCAGCGGACACCAACAAACCTCGTGATGGCAGCAAATCGCCCGAGGAGCGCGAAGCCGACCGGCTGAACGAAGCACTTCGCGCCCCATCGCCTCCGAAGTGAGCCGTGGCCTGACTGCAAGGCACGGCCAACAGGCTTTTTGAAGATAGGGTAACATTTGTTACCTTTCACCCTACCGGCCCGATGTACGTCCACCAATCCAACGCAGGCATTGTCTCGGCACCCAGCACCATGGGCGCACCGCAGACCTGCGCCTTTCTGACTAGGGTTGCGTACTGCAATCTTGAGAGCTACCTGTGACGGCAGTCGCTGAACAGCTTCAGAGCATTGACGCATCCCTGAGTAGTGGGGCACGGGTTGATGCAATCACGCTGCACAACCTGGCGACCGAGGTCAGCGCAGAACCGTTACTCGGCGACCCGTCCCAGATTGCTGAGCTTGGCGTGCGGATCTGCCAGCGATTACACGGCGCTGGTCGGTCTATTGAAGGCCTACCTCTTGCCGCAAATCTTGCGGAGGCCGCTTGGGAGCAACTACCCCACACAGTCGCCGCGCGTATCCTAAATGCGTGCAGCTTTTTGGCGATCGACGCAGCGGATTACACGCGTGCATTTGATTGCCTAGGGCGGGTGCTGGAAGTACGAGAGGCCGAGAACGATCTGGTTGCGGTGAGCCGAACATGGCTAAACATTGCAAACTGCATGTCAGCGGGCGGGCTGCTTAACAGCGCCAAACACGCCTTCGGACGCGCGATTTCGATCCTAGAAGCGGACCCGGCACCCCGGTTCAGCCGATTCGCTTCTTGGGTGAACCTGATTCGCTCCTCCCAAATTCGAGGAGACCTCGATGCTGCCTCAGAGTTTGCCGTTCGGGCACGCGCTGAACTGGCTCGAGACA
>JAJTHU010000306.1 GCA_021300055.1 Nitrosomonadaceae bacterium
CGGACGAGATCGTCGAGCGGGCGAAAGATTAGGCCGCTTCAGTCGGTTCCGGGCAACGCGGCGACCATTTCAATCTCGATCAAAAACCCATCGCGAAAGTGCGCCACCGGAATAATGGCGCGCGCGGGTTTGTGCGCACCAAAAAATGCGGCGTAGGCGGTATTGACCGCGCCCCAGTGCTCAATGCCGCTGATGTAGATGGTGGACTTAACCACCAAATCGCGGCGCGACCCAGCTGCCAGCAAAATCGCTTCAGCGTTTTCTAGGCATTGCTTTGTCTGCGCTTCGATTGTGGCGGGCACGACATTCGGCTGGCCGGGAACACGCGCTAACTGGCCGGACACGAACACAAGACCGCCATGCACCACCGCAGGCGAGTAATGCCCGGCCGGCACGGGTAACGACGCAACGTTGACGAGTTTCATGCGCGCACCCATGGCAGACGGTCCAGATCAACGTTGCCACCCGTGAGCACGATGCCGACTTTCTTGCCGCGAAAATCCACCGTACCCTCAAGCATTGCCGCGAGTGGCGGGCAACAGGAGGGCTCGCAAATAATCTTTGCATGCTCCCAGATGAGGCGCATCGCGCGGATTACGTTCTCGTCACTCGCAACACCGATACCATCGACTTGCGCTTGGATGTAGCCAAACGTGCGCGCGGCAAGTGTGGTCAGCAGTCCATCGCAAATCGTATTGGGCGTTTGCTCGGTCACGCGCACACCACTGGCAAGCGAACGCGCGCCGTCGTCTGCGCCGCGCGGCTCACCGCCGTACACTTTGATCGAGGGCTTCAGCGCCTTGGCCGCAATCGCCGTGCCGGAAAGCAAGCCACCACCACCGAGCGGTGCCATAACCACATCCAGATCGGGAACGTCTTGCAGCAGTTCGACGGCTGCAGTGCCTTGGCCCGCGATCACCATCTCGTTGTCGAATGGATGAATCATCTCGAAGCCGTGTTTGGCAATTTGCTCATCCACCGCCGCTTGGCGCGCCGCGATATTGGGCGCGCAGTAGATGATGGTCGCACCATAACCTTGAATCGCGCGCTTCTTGGGCATCGGCGCCGTCTCAGGCACCACCACAGTCGCCTGGATGCCGCGCTTGGCCGCAGCCCACGCAAGCGCAGCACCGTGGTTACCCGACGAGTGCGTAACCACCCCACGCTTGGCCGTCGCGTCGTCTAGCGAGAAAACGGCGTTGCACGCGCCGCGCGCCTTGAACGCGCCGACTTTCTGAAAGTTTTCGCACTTGAAGAACACTTCTGCGCCAACCACTTGGTCGATAAAGTGGCTGCGCATCACCGGGGTACGGTGTATGTGCGGCTTGATGCGTTCGTGCGCCGCTGCGATGTCGCTGAAGGTAACGGTCACGATGCGTTTGCCGGCGCAGCTCGCGCGGCTAGTCCTCTAGCTCGGCTTTGGCGATTTCGATGTCCATTAACTCCATCGCATCGCGGCCTTTCATCTTGGCAGCTTTCTCATAGAGCTTGGTGGCCTTGTCGATCTCTTTGTCTTTGAAGAGCATCAGCAAGCCGTTAGCGTATTCGATATGCGCAACCGGCGATTGTGGGTTGAGCTTAATGGCCGCTTCGAAGTGTTTGACCGAAAGGTCTTTGTCAGCGCCATAGGTGAGCTTACCGACCATGCCGCCTACCTTGTCGATGATCTCCGCGTGATACGCGCCCATGGCGGTGTGCGCATCAGCGTGTTTTGGGTCGAGCTTGAGCGCGGTTTCGAGCGCCGCCTTGATCTTGCCGCCGTACCCTTCCTTGAGTGCCTTCATCACGGAAATGGATTGCGAGTAACGGCCCGCCGCGTAAGCGTACTGGTAGTGGGCGTTCGGGTTCTTGGGCTCTGACTTCATCAGCGCTTCGGCCATCGCCATCGACTCTTGATAAAGCTTGACCTTGGCGGCGTCTTTTTTCTCGACGTGATTGGCGTAAATCGAAGTGGCCTTGGTCGCTACGGTGTGCCCCTGGCCCTGCTCGGCTGCTGCCGCAAAGTCGCCCGCATGAAACGCGCGCCAAGCCTCTTGTAGGCCAGCATCTTTTGGGAATGCCTCGTTGTCGCCTTTATGCAACGCATCCCAATTCTTCTTGAGTGCATCACCTGGGTAAGTGACGGCTTTGCTGTCTACCGGGGTCTTGGTCCACTTCGCCATGTTGTGATTCCTTTCTGTGTGCGGTCTTTGTGCTGGTGCGCTTGGTGACGCGTCATCTGCTACACGTCACACCAGCCCCTGACTAGATTTCGTAACTTTGCATTAGATGCGCGAGGTGCGCCTTGACATCGCCCTCAAGGAAGGGCGAGACGAGCGCCATGACGTGATACACGCCGCGCGTCAGATGGCGCTCAGGGTCATTCTGAATGCCAGCGCGGTGCTTGAGATTCTCGTAATTGAGCCAATAGGTCGCCACAACAAGGATGTTCTCGGCGAGCGCGGCGATCTCGGCTTCGGATGCGCGCATGGCGTTCGCACCGACCAGCGAATCGCACATCACACGAACCGCATCACGCTTGTGCGTGAGGATGATATTGAAGTGCGAGCGCAGCTTTTGGTCACGCGAGAGCAAGTCGTCGAGATTGCGGTAGAGGAAGCGGTATTGCCAAATGCGCTCGAACATCATGTGCAGGTAAAGCCACAGATCTTCCATCGCCATGGCCGCATCGGTGATCTCACCCGGCGCGATGTCGATGAGCTTCTCGAAATCCGCAAACAGGTGCTGGATGATTTCATCCTTGTTGCGAAAGTGGTAATACAGATTCCCCGGCGAAATGTTGAGTTCGTCGGCAATGTGCCCTGTGGTGACGTTGGCTTCACCGTGGGCGTTGAACAACTCCAAGCTCACGCGCAAGATGCGCTCGCGCGTTCGCGCTGAGCGGGAAGGCGGAGAGGATGGGGCGGAGGCAGGCGGCTCGGTTGCGGAAGGTGGCTTCGATGACATGGCGCGATTATGTCACCGCGTACG
The DNA here is from genome assembly GCA_021300055.1 of Nitrosomonadaceae bacterium. Classification (GTDB taxonomy): domain Bacteria; phylum Pseudomonadota; class Gammaproteobacteria; order Burkholderiales; family Usitatibacteraceae; genus UKL13-2. The sequence continues at coordinate 2,971 of JAJTHU010000306.1, forward strand.
CTACAAACTAGGCGCGCGACCGCGCGGGTCGGCTGCGCGCAACAAAACCTTCAAGCTCGGCAATTGCATCACCAAGATCGACGGTGGCTTCCTGCAGTGCCGCATCGCGTGGCTTTGCGCGCTCCTGCTTGTTAAGCGAATGATCGAGGCTACGTGACGTGTCGTGCAGCACCTCAACATTGAGCGTGATGCCGTACTTCGCAAGCAGTGGCGCGAGCTCATGACGTCGCTTGAGCAAATCCGCACGCGTGCGCTGATAAGCGTGTTCGCAGACCTTACGACGCGTTGCGTAAGAGAACAAATTAGTGAAGAAAATCTCACCATCGTCGCTCGCCGGTTCGAACAGCACCACGTCGCGATCTTTGTAGGCGGTGACGTACTTCTGCAAGCCCACATGCATGCGCGAGTGGATGATGGCCCGGAAGGTCTGCGACAGCACCGTCGGCAAGCCGCCGTCGACGAGTTTGCCGAGACGCTGGCGCCCCTTGCGCTGCGCGTGGCTGGCGTCGAATGGCACCAGCGGGTTCACGCACAGCACCAGCTGAGCGCCCTCTTCCAACGCCACAGAGGCGTTGAGGGTTTTCTTGAGCGCGCCGTCGACGTAGTGATGCCCGTCGATCTCGACTGGCGGGAACAAACCCGGGAGAGCCGCAGACGCTTGCACCGCCTGCGAAATGGGTACGTGGTCAAACCCTGCCGCGCCGAACTGGACGGATTCACCGGTGTCGAGGTTGGTCGCGACTGAGATGAGCTTCTTGTTGAGCTTGCGAAAATCATCGCTGCGGCCCGGTGCCGAGAAGATGTCATGAATCGCGTGGCGAATGGCCTCGTTGTCGAATACTCCCGCGGGCAACGCGCGCGTGAGCGGCGCAAAGCTCTCCCAAGCGGCACTCTTGAGTGGGCTGCGCAGCTTCTTACCGAGGTAGGTGAGCAGCCCTTGGGTGAACAGCGGCGGCAAACGCTTGGCGCGCTGCCAATACTCGCGAAACGCGGGACGCAAGAAGACTTCGGGTCTGAGTGCGCTGTAATCACCACGGCGCTCGGTCGATCTAAAGCGAATTCGGCGTGGCGCGCGGTTATCGATGAACAAACGAAAAATCTCGTCGGGCTTCAAGCCATTTGCGAGACCGGCCGTAATGAAGCTCCCTGCTGAAACGCCGACATAGACATCCATGTCGTTGAGATCGAGTCCGTCGAGCGCTTCGTCAAGCGCCATCAGCACGCCAATTTCATACATCGCGCCGAGCGGGCCACCGCCCGCCAGTGCGAGACCAATCTTCGGCTTTGCAGGCCGTTTCGCGGGGTCGCCGGCGCTGTTTCGTGCACCTGGGGTACGCGCCAACGCGCGTGCTGCCAGCCTGGTGTGCCGGGTCGATGACTTTTCAGCCACGCTCAATCCTCAAATTGCCGACGCTATCGCGTCAGGCTTGTAGTTGTGTACGCTTCATTGCAAAAAAGGGAACATCAATGATGTTCCCTTTTTTGTTGTTGTACGGACAATTCTAACCGCCTCAATCCGTCATGCATATCGTGTGCACGACAGCGTGGAGCGACGAATTAGACGCGCACGCCGCGACGATTGAGTTGGTCGAGCGCCTTTTGCAAGTCCGCCATGCGACTTTGCAGTTCGCGCACATTCTGGGCCGATGGCACACCGAAGGTGTTCAGCGTACGTGCGACACGTGTCTCAAAAACGTGCTCGAGTTTGGTGACGCCCTCTTTGGCGTTGGCGACCGTCGCGTCGATGGTCTTGACGACATTCGACTTCAACGCCTTTTGGCTCTTCCGTGCGAACGCTTTCACTTCTTTGGCGGTCACAGCGGCTTGGGCTTGGGCGGTCTTGGCGGCTTGCGCTTGGAGCTTCTGACCTTCGCGCACGAATGCGCCGGTCTTAGATGCCAGCGTTTCAGCGGCCTGTGTGGTCATGCTGCGCAATGCATCCGCTTGGCGGGCGATTGTTTCGTAAACCTTCATGGCATTGTTCTGCGCACGCTCAACGGCTGAAACACCAGCGGCGACACCGGCGAGAGCAACGCTGCGCGGGGAAACTTTGACTGCTGGCTTGGCGGCACGGGTGGCAGTGCGCGCGGCGGCGCGCGGCGGCGCGCGGCGCGATGCGGCTGCCTTTGTGGTGGTGCGGGCTTTAACGATCTTCTTTGCCATGTGATTCTCCAAATTCAAAAGCGGGTTGAGGTGCACGGAAGCTGCACCAACGGGCTTATTACGCTTTGCAGTCTAGGGCGAGCGATTAGAGCCTTCACACTAAAGGCGACATGCATTTTCATTCGAGAAATGCCATTAAGTGTCCATTCGGCGAGCACTTTCAGGCATTTTTGCCTCAGAATGCCCGCCGATGCTAGTGTTTTAACAAAGCGTGCTCCCCGGGCGCAGCATCTAGGCATGTTCACACTAGTGACCCCGGGGTCAGAAAACTTGGCTTGCAACGAGGCATTTACGCAACGCTCTCAAAAGCGCCGCGTGTAAACTTCGCGGCTACCATTTGCGATGACCGCGCCTACCAGCGGCGTGTTGCAACGCAGCATTCGCAGACTGATCCCGCACCGCACCCAAAACAAAACGAGGAGACTCAAGATGACTTACTTCGTCACCGGCGCCACCGGCTTTGTCGGCAAGTTTCTGGTGAGCAACTTGCTCAAGAGAGACAACGGAAAAGCAGGCACGATCTACGTGCTGGTTCGCAAGCAGTCGATGAAGAAGTTCGACGAGACGCTGAAGTGGTGGGGCCTCGACCCCAAAACACAAAAGCGCATCGTTGCCATCAACGGCGACCTCGGTCAAGCCAAGTTGGGCGTTTCCAGCGCCGACCTCACTAAGCTACGCGGCAAGGTCACGCACTTCTTCCACCTCGCCGCGATATACGACATGTCGGCAGACGCCGAATCGCAGCGCGTCGCGAACATCGACGGCACACGCAACGCCGTGCAGCTCGCAGAAGCCATCAAGGCGGGCTGCTTCCACCACACATCGTCTATCGCAGCAGCCGGCCTTTACGACGGCACCTTCCGCGAAGACATGTTCGAGGAAGCTGAAGAGCTCGATCATCCCTACTTCCGCACCAAGCATGATTCCGAAGGCTTGGTCCGCAAGGAGTGCAAGATTCCTTGGCGCATCTACCGTCCAGGTATGGTGGTGGGCCACAGCAAGACCGGCGAGATCGACAAGATCGACGGCCCGTACTACTTCTTCAAGCTCATCCAGAAAATGCGCAAGATGTTGCCGCAGTGGATGCCGACGGTTGGTATCGAGGGTGGTCGCATCAACATCGTGCCGGTGGATTACGTGGTCGATGCGATGGATCACATCGCGCACAAGAAAGGTCTCGATGGCGGTTGCTTCCACCTGACCGATCCGGAGCCGATGCGCATCGGCGAAATCTTGAACATGTTTGCCAAAGACGCGCACGCCCCTCAGATGACGATGCGCCTCAACGCGAAAATGTTCAGCTTCATGCCGGATTACGTTTTGCAAGGCTTGATGTCGGTGGCACCGGTACGCCGCGCACGCAACCAAATCCTCGCTGACTTGGGCATCCCCAAGGACGTGTTCTCGTTTATCTCTTACCCCACCAAGTTCGATAACCGCGAGACAGTCAAGGCACTCAAAGGCTCGGGCATTTCGGTGCCGAAGCTGCAGGACTACTCATGGCGCCTGTGGGACTACTGGGAGCGTCACCTCGACCCAGACCTCTTTATCGATCGCACCCTGCGCGGCAAGGTTGAGGGCAAAGTGGTTGTCGTCACCGGCGGCACCTCGGGTATCGGTGAAGCAACCGCGTTGAAGATGGCGGAAGCGGGCGCCAAGGTGGTAATCGTTGCGCGCGACCCAGAAAAAGCCAAAGAGACGCTCGCCAAGATCAAGCAGATGGGTGGACACGCCAAGTTCTACTCTTGCGACCTCTCCGACATGGCAAGCTGTGATGCGTTAGTTGCGTCCGTGCTCAAGGACCACGGCACCGTGCACTACCTCGTGAACAACGCTGGTCGTTCGATCCGCCGCGGTATCGCCAACTCGTTTGACCGCTTCCATGATTTCGAGCGCACCATGTCGCTCAACTACTTTGGCTCGCTGCGCCTCATCATGGGCTTTTTGCCATCGATGATTAAGCAGAGCAAAGGCCACATCATCAACATTTCGTCGATCGGTGTGCTCACACAAGCGCCGCGCTTCGCGGCCTACGTCGCATCCAAGGCCGCGCTCGACGCGTTCTCAGGTTGCGCCGCCTCCGAGTTTGTCGACAACAACATCAACTTCACCACCATCAACATGCCGTTGGTGCGCACGCCGATGATCGCGCCGACCAAGATGTACAACTCAGTGCCAACCTTGTCGCCCGAGCAAGCAGCGGACTTGGTGGTGGAAGCAATCGTCTACAAGCCAGTGCGTATCGCGACCCGCCTCGGTATTACCGGCGCGATCTTGCACGCCGTGTCACCGAAGCTCACGCAGATCATCCTAAACACCGCGTTCCGCATGTTCCCAGACTCATCCGCCGCACAGGGCAAGAAAGGCGAAGCGGCGAAGGAAGTTGAGATGACGCCAGAAGCGATGGCGTTTGCGCAGATTACCCAAGGTATCCACTGGTAACGTTGGGAGCGCACCGGAGAGGGGCCCCATGCAGTTTCACCGCATGGGGATCGACGCAGCGCGATCCGACGTAGACCCGCGACAGGAAGACTTGAAGGCCCGTGACGACGGTGGCGGAAGCGGGTGTCTTGAGCACACTTGGCGAGGGGGTGAGACCGGGGTTTCGTGGAGCAAACTGCTTTGCTCCACGCCGGACGAACCGGCGGGGGTCTCGCGAGCCGACACAAGCAGTTTCACCGCATGGGGATCGACACAGTGCGATCCGCTCTTGGCGCGCAACAGGATGGTCTAAGCGCTTGCGAGCGACGCTGCGGCAGCGCGCGTTTCTCACGCCAGAAGCCACCAAATCGGCACGCATGCTGCGTTGCATACTGTTAAGCCGCGCAGCCCCGTCAGACTCTAGGAACCACGGGCACTTTCAAGCAATAAAGCGCGAAAGTGCCCGCCAATACTAGTGTTTGTGCTTCGTTCTATTTCTTGTCAGCGCTCGGTTTCATGACCTCGATCGGCGGCGGTGCGACAAACGGCTTAACGCCGACCGCGCTGTAGAGCTCGGCAGGGAGCGTGATCTCGCCGCGCTTCATCACCAGACTCACCTTGCGAACGTCCGCGATGTTCTTTGCAGGGTCACCGTCCACGAGGATGAGGTCAGCATCTTTGCCAACGGTGATCGAACCGGTACGCTCGAGCACCTGCGAATACTTGGCGCCATTCCAGGTTGCGATTCTGAGGACATCAAGCGGCGAGATACCCGCTTGCACGTATAGCTCAAGTTCGCGATGCAACGCGAAGCCGGCGGTTTCGTCGGTGCCTGCCAAGATCGGGACGCCTGCATCATGCATCTTCTTGACCATGCCGAGCATCGTGGCGTAAGACTTGCGGAAAGGCTCCTCATTCTTGTCGTTCACGTCCATCGAGTTCGAGAGCCAGCCGCGGCGTACCGTGGGCGGGACGTTGTTTGCAACGTACTTGAAGGTTGGGTTCGGGGCGCCCTGACGCTGCAGGTAAAAATATTCAAAGGTCGCCATGGTGGGGTCAACGGCGACTTTTCGGTCTACAAGCAAGCGCACAAAGTCGTTAACGGCAGAGCCGTTCAAATCGATGGTGTTGGCGTTGTCACCCACCAGATAAAAACGTAACAGCGTGCGCGTGTCGTCATCTTTCTTCGCAAGAAAGTTCAGCATCACTTGGTTGATATGCTGAATCTCGTCAAACCCGGCGCGCACGGCCTCCTCAGCTCGC
>JAJTHU010000364.1 GCA_021300055.1 Nitrosomonadaceae bacterium
CAGCAACGGCTCTCACCCCGGATAGCTACAACGCTGCGGAGCATAGAAGGAGATCACGTGAACGACAAGCCTTTCGGTCAACCCCTGACGTTTGGTTTCGACATCGGCGTCGCCTCCGTGGGCTGGGCGGTGCTCGCGCCGAACCGGATTGTCGGGCTCGGCGTCAGGGCATTTGATAAGGCAGAAACCGCCAAGGAAGGCCAGTCGCTCAACCTTGCCCGGCGCAACGCCCGGTTGATGCGGCGGCGCCTGCGGCGCCGGGCCTGGCGGCTCAAGAAGCTCGCTCGCGCTCTGAAGCGGCACGGCGTCATCGACGACCCTCACCTGTTCGATCCGCAGCACCCTTACGCGCCGTCGCTTTGGTGGGTTCGGGTCGAAGGGCTGGACCGTCAACTCAATCCCGAAGAGTGGGCGCGCGTGCTGTTCCACCTCTGCAAGCACCGCGGCTTCCACTGGATCAGCCGTGCCGAGGAAAAGAAGGCTGAGTCGGACGGCAAAGGCGAAGGTGGCAAGGTCAAACAGGGACTTGCGGCGACCGCCCGACTCATGCGCGATAAGGGTTATCGGACTGCGGCCGAGATGGTGCTGACCGAGTTTCCTGAAGCCCAGCGCAACAAGCAGGGCGACTATGGCAAGGCGCTTTCTCGCGAACTGCTGAGCGATGAGCTGTCCCTTTTGTTTCAACGTCAGAGGGTACTTGGGAACCCTCACGCCTCGGCCGGACTCGAAGCGGAGATCCTTGGCAGCGGGGACCGAAAATCGGGCCTGTTTTGGCTGCAGAAGCCCGCGCTGTCGGGCGCCGCTCTGCTCAAGATGCTTGGCCGCTGCACCTTCGAAAGGGCGGAGTACCGCGCGCCCAAGGCGAGCTTCACCGCGGAGCGCCACGTCTGGCTGACGCGCCTCAACAACCTGCGTCTGTTCGTCAATGGACGCACCCGCCCACTGAACGACGAGGAACGCCGCATCGCCTTGCCATTGCCCTACCTGCAGGTCAGCGATTTCAAGTACAGGCAACTGCGCGCCGAACTTGTGAAGCAGGCAGGCCTGCCGGACAACGTCCGCTTCGCCGGCCTGGCGTACCCGAGCGACGCGGAGAAAGCCGACGGCAAGGCCAAGGACCCAGAGGAGGCCACGCTGGTCAAACTGCCGGCATGGCACGAAGTGCGGCTTGCGTTGAAGAGGGCCGGACTGGAAACCGAATGGGAGGGCATGGCGGCAGCAGCAATCGACGGTCGCGCCGAACTGCTGGATCGGATTGCCTATGTGCTAAGTGTCTTCAAGGACGACACTGAGGTCGAGGCGGAACTGCGCAAACTCCAGCTCCCGCGCGCCGACACAATGATCGACGCGCTGCTCGACCTGCGCTTCGACAAGTTCCACTCACTATCGCTCAAGGCTCTGCGGGGCATCGTTCCCCACATGGAGCAGGGCCTGCGATACGACGAGGCGTGCGAGCGGGCGGGGTACAAGCACAGCCAACCGCAAAGCATTGCCACAGGTGAGCACAAGTACCTACCGCCCTTCTACGCGAAGCGCGACAAAGATGGAAAAATGGTCTTCAATGAGGATCTAGACGTGCCGCGCAACCCGGTGGTGTTGCGTGCGTTGAACCAGGCACGCAAGGTCGTGAATGCGCTAGTGCGCGAGCACGGCTCGCCGCATGAAGTACGCATCGAGTTGGCACGCGATCTGTCGCGGCCGCTGGACGAGCGCCGGCAGATTGAAAAGGAGCAACACGAGTACCGCGCACGCAACGAAAGGGACCGCGCAGTGTTCGCCGAGCACTTCGGCCGGGAGCCGAGGGGCGTGGAGTTCGAGAAGTGGCGGCTGTATCGCGAGCAGCAGGGCAAGTGCGCATACTCGGTCACACCGATCGAAATCGGTCGTCTGCTGGAGGAAGGCTATGTCGAGATCGACCACGCCCTGCCCTACTCGCGCAGCTTTGACGACAGCAAGAACAACAAGGTCCTCGTACACGCGGCGGAAAACCGGAACAAGGGCAATCGAACGCCGTACGAGTATCTCGGCGGTGCAGACGACAGCGCACGGTGGCGGCAATTCGTCGCGTTCGTCGAGTCCAGCAAGGCGTACAGGCAGGCCAAGCGCAGCCGCCTATTGCGCAGGAATTTCGACGCGGACGACGCCAAGGAATTTCGCGAACGCAACCTGAACGACACGCGCTACATCTGCCGCTTCTTCAAGAACTTCATCGAGCAGCACTTAAAGCTGGCGGACGAGAGCGAGCGCAAGCGCTGCGTCGTCGTCAGCGGCCAGTTGACGGCATTCCTGCGAGCACGCTGGGGACTGCTGAAGATCCGTGAGGAGAGTGACCGTCACCATGCGCTCGACGCGGCTGTTGTCGCAGCTTGCACACACGCCATGGTCAAGCGGCTCTCCGACTACGCGCGGACGCGCGAACTGGAGCACGTCCGCGGCGGTTTCGTGGACATGGAGACCGGCGAGATCGTGGAGCCGGCGGCGTTCGTCCGCCTGGAGCGGCACTTCCCGCAGCCGTGGACGGACTTCCGGTACGAGCTGGAGATGCGGCTGAAGGAGGATGACCCGGTGAAGCTCCGCGCGGCGATGGAGGCGCTCGGCACCTACCCGCAAGCGTCAGTGGCCGTCCTGCGCCCGCTGTTCGTTTCGCGCGCCCCGCAGCGGCGCAACGGCGGCGCGGCGCACAAGGACACGATCTACGGTCAGCCCGAGCGCCTGAAGGCGCAGGGGAGCGTGACGCAGAAAGTGGCACTCGCAAGCCTGACGATCAAGGATCTCGACCGCCTCATCGACCCGCACCGCAACGAGAAGCTCTACGCCGCGATCCGCGCACGCCTGGAGGCGCACGGAGGCAAGGGCGAGAAGGCATTTCCGCCGGGAGACCCGCTGCGCAAGCCCGATCGCGACGGGAATCCGACCGGGCCGATCGTGCGCACGGTGACGATGGTGATCGACAAGTTGTCAGGGATCCCCGTGCGCGGCGGCGTTGCCAAGAATGACACGATGCTACGGGTGGACGTGTTCACGAAGGATCGGAAATTTCACCTCGTGCCCGTCTACGTTCATCACCGGGTCAAGGGGCTACCCGATCGGGCGATCGTCGCATTCAAGGACGAGGATGAGTGGACAGTGATCGACGACAGCTTCGAATTCATCTTCTCGCTTTGTCCGAACGATTTGGTCAGGGTGCATCAAAAGGGAAAGCAGCCGTTTCTCGGCTACTACGCAAGCTGTCACCGCGGGACGGGAAGCATCAACATCTGGGCGCACGACCGTAACGCGCTTGTCGGAAAGGACGGGTTGCTTGAGGGCATTGGGGTCAAGACCGCGATTTCGCTGGACAAACTCCATGTCGACACCCTCGGCAACGTCTACCCCGCGCCGCCGGAGGTTCGCCGTGGTCTGGCGTAGCGTCGTCATCTCGCAGCCCGCCAAGCTCAAGCGCGAGCACTACTCGCTCGTCGTCGAGCAGGCGCAGGCGGCGCGCGTTCCGTTCGAGGACATCGCGGTGATCATGCTGAACCACCGCGAGATCACGCTTACGCACCCCGTCCTGTCGGCCTGCGGTGAATACGGCATCGGCCTGTTCTCGACCGGCGACAACCATCAGCCTAACGGCGTGTTCACGCCGTTCCTGTCGCACAGCCGCGCCACGCGCATGCTGCGCCTGCAACTGGACATCGGCCGCCCGCGCGCCAAGCGCGCGTGGGCGGAAATCGTCAAGGCGAAGATCGCGAATCAGGCTGCCTGCCTGTCGATGGCGGGCAAGGATGGGGCGGACCGGCTGGAGTCCTATGCGCGTCGCGTCCGCTCCGGGGACACCGGGCGGATGGAGGCCCAGGCGGCGGCCTACTACTTCCCGCAGCTCTTCGGGCGCAGCTTCGACCGCAGCCAGGAAACGTGGACAAATGCCGCGCTTGACTACGGCTACGCGGTGTTGCGCGGCGCCATTGCGCGCGGCCTGGTTGCGCACGGACTGCTGCCGAGCGTCGGCTTGTTCCACGCCAGCGAGCAAACCGCCTTCAACCTCGCCGACGACCTGATCGAGCCGTTCCGGCCCCTCGTCGATCTGCACGTCGTCAGGAATCTTCGCCCCGCCGATGCCGATTCACAAGATCTCTCGCCTGCCGACAAGGTGGCGCTGGTCGCGCTGCTCAACGCCGATGTGCGCATGCCCCGCGGCCAAATGACGGTCTTGGCCGCCGTGGAGCAGGCGACCGAAGCGCTGGTCCGGCTGTTCGACGCAGGCGGAGAGGACGTGCTCGAGCTACCGCGGGTGATCGGTCTGCGCCAGCACCCGGTCGAGGCATAGGCGATGGCGGATGACACGAGGCGATACATGCGCATTCTCGTGTTCTTCGATCTGCCGGTCGTGACGCGCGCCCAGCGGCGCGCGTACACGCAGTTCCGCCGTTTCCTGCTCAACGACGGATTCGACATGATCCAGTTCTCGGTGTATGGACGAATCCTGAATGGACGCGATGCAGAAGAGAAGCACATGCAGCGCGTTATCTCCAATCTGCCGCCGGCGGGATCTGTTCGGACGCTAACGGTCACGGAGAAACAGTACGCGAGCATGAAACTGCTGGTGGGTCTACCGCTCTTTCAGGAAAAGCGGGTCGATGCCAAGCAGATTCTGCTCTTTTGAGGTGAAAACAGAAAAAAAACCCCGGGCAAAGCAAGCTCCGACGCGGGGTTCAGCGAGGTCGATTGTAGGCATCCGGGGTGAGAGAGGGAGCTACAACGCGCTGGCCGCACGGCTCAACGCAACCGCTATTGTAGGCATCCGGGGTGAGAGAGGGAGCTACAACTGGGTACGCAGCGCGTGCGTCAGCCGCTCGATTGTAGGCATCCGGGGTGAGAGAGGGAGCTACAACCGAGCTTGTTGCCTCTAGTACTGGCAACCGATTGTAGGCATCCGGGGTGAGAGAGGGAGCTACAACCAACCACTGGACTCACTGCCACCGGAGGGAATTGTAGGCATCCGGGGTGAGAGAGGGAGCTACAACACGGTCAACGACTACCCGGCGCCAACGTGGATTGTAGGCATCCGGGGTGAGAGAGGGAGCTACAACGTTCAGCTATCCAATTTACAGCAGGCGG
>JAJTHU010000310.1 GCA_021300055.1 Nitrosomonadaceae bacterium
GACCTGACCGTGATTTGCCGGTGGAATCCCGGTACGCTAGCTCACAACACTGTTCGGTGAGCGCAATAGACATCACACTCGATGTGCCTTGTTAGGCGATGGAATGGATGTCTATGTTTCTAGGAACGGCTGTACTACTTCGGCTCTACCTCCGCGGGCCGCTCGGCAGGAACCACGCGCGCGGGGTAATGCATCCAAACCACAACGCTGCCGCGCTTCTTGTCATACTCCTCAACTAGCTGCACCTTCTGCCAATCCGTTTCGATGCGCCGTCCCTCACCGGGCAGCAGTGCCGCGCAAGCATTGAGGAGCAAGCTCGCAGCGACGACCATGGCTAGACGTAACTTCATATGGCCTCCAGCAGAATGCAGTGGAAGCTAAAGATACACCGAACCGCGCGGGCGCACAAAGCGCCCTCCTGCGAGCAATGGCGTTACGCGTCGCTAGCTGCCCAGCATGAATTGGTTAACGCGCTTCACAAAACCCGCCGGATCCTCAAGTTGCCCGCCCTCTGCGAGCAACGATTGCTCGAACAGAATCAGGCTCAGCGGCGCAAAGTTGTCCGCATCGACACTCGACTTGAGTTTCGCCACCAAGGGATGTGCTGGGTTGAGTTCCAAGATCGGCTTGACCGTGTTGACCTTCTGGCCAGCCGCCTTCAAAAGGCGCTCTAAATTTCCGGACAACTCGTGCTCGTCAACCACTAGGCACGCTGGCGACTCTGTCAGGCGGTTGGTAACGCGCACGTCTTTTACTTTGTCGCCTAGGGCTTCCTTCATCTTGTCGAGCACCGGCTTGAATTCATCGGTGGTTTTCTCGATTTCTTTCTTGTCCGCCTCATCTGCAAGCGCCCCCAGATCAAGGTCACCTTTGGCGACCGATTGCAGTTTCTTGCCATCGAACTCGTCAAGCGAGCCCAGCCACCATTCATCAACCGGCTCCGTAAACAGCAGTACCTCAATGCCCTTTTTCTTGAACACCTCTAGGTGCGGACTATTCTGCGCGGCAGCAAGAGAATCCCCTGTTACGTAGTAAATCTTCTCTTGCCCGTGCTTCATGCGCGATACGTAGTCGGCAAAACTCACCGCCGGCACACCGGCGCTCGCACTCGCACTCGCACTTGCATCGTGCGTAGAGTGGAACCTTGCAAGCTTAGCGATGCGCTCGCGGTTGGCAAAGTCCTCGCCCAATCCCTCCTTAAAGACACGGCCGAACGACTCCCAAAACTTTGCGTACTTTTCTTTCTCGTGCTCAGCGAGATCTTCCAACAGGCTGAGCAGCTTCTTGACACAGCCGGCGCGAATCGCGTCCACGTCTTTCGACTCTTGCAGAATTTCACGCGACACATTCAACGGCAGATCATTTGAATCGACCACGCCCTTAATGAAGCGCAGATAGCGCGGTAGCAACTGCTCTGCATCTTCCATGATGAATACGCGCTTCACGTACAGCTTCACCCCGTGTTTACGCTCGCGGTCAAACATATCGAACGGTGGTTGTGACGGGACGTAGAGCAGCTCTGTGTACTCCTGCCGTCCCTCGACCTTCGCGTGCGTCCAAGCCAATGGTGGCTGCCAGTCATGCGAAACGTGCTTATAGAACTCCTGATACTGCTCGTCAGTAATGTCCGACTTGGGTCTTGTCCAAATCGCGTTTGCCTTATTGATGGTCTCGTCTTCGTCAGTCGTGACCTGCGCCTTGGCCTCTTCATCCCACTCGGACTTCTTCATCACGATTGGCAACTGGATGTGGTCCGAGTACTTGCGAATGATTGACTTGAGACGCCAGTCGTCCGCGAAATCCTTTGCATCGTCTTTGAGATGCAGCGTGATCTCTGTGCCACGGGTCGATTTATCGGCGGGCTCGAGCGTGAACTCACCGTCACCGCTCGATTCCCAGCGCACCGCCTCCGGGCTGCCAGCACGGCGCGTCACCAGCGTAACCTTGTCAGCAACGATGAACGCGGAGTAGAAGCCAACACCGAACTGTCCAATGAGGTGCGCGTCCTTCTGCTGGTCGCCGGTGAGCTTAGCGAAAAACTCCTTCGTGCCGGACTTGGCAATGGTGCCGATGTTGGCAATGACCTCATCACGCGACATGCCGATGCCGTTGTCGCTGATAGTGACCGTGTTCGCTCCCTTGTCCACGCTCACACGAATCTTCAAGTCTGGGTCGCTCTCGAGCAGCGATGCATTCGTCACCGCCTCAAAGCGCAGCTTGTCGGCGGCATCAGACGCGTTCGAAACAAGTTCGCGCAGGAAAATTTCGCGGTTTGAGTAGAGCGAGTGAATCATCAGCTGCAACAGCTGTTTCACTTCGGTTTGAAACGCGAGGGTCTGTTTTTCTTGAGTAGCAGTCGTCATGTTGCACCGTGATCTATATGAAGTGTTGGCCGCTTGGACCTCGAGAACCAGCGTGATCGGCTTTATGTGCGCCAAGCTTGCGTAACCCTAGGCAGAGCACAAAGCCAACCGCACGGTCCCTCAGGGCGCGCGTTCGAGGTTTCTATTTTGTCTCACTATCTTTGAGACGAGCGCAGAGTAGCTTGGGGCGACTTGTCGAGTTTCAAGCGGCTTGGGCGGTGCGCAAACCCCTGCTGCTGTCGAGGCAACGACCTAGTCGGGGTCGTTGGCGAACCAGAAAAGCGCTGGAAATTAATCTGACTTAAATCCGATGTCATTCGACCTTCTGGGCGTCGAATCGCGGCCTCGCGCCCGTAGACTCGCCATGCATTTGCGTCAACACATCACATCGCGCGTAAGCAGGACGTCACTTTGCTCGCTGAACGGCGCGCTTGATGCGATGCAGCCAAAAGCTCCCCAGCAGATCGTAACTATGAATAGCGACCACATCGCAATCACTCGGCAAATCTTGCTCGAACACATCGGCGTACTTGCTGACATCGTGATTGAGGATGCTCTCTCAGAGATGCACGCGAAGCCACAAGCCGAGCCAGTGCAATGGCTGCGCGAGTTCATTTTGCGCGTCACAAAAGGCCTCCCCCCTCGGTTAACCGCGCCGAAGTCATTGTCAAGTTGCGACTTGCGCTTGTCCCGGCACAACCATTAGTTAAGGATTGATCATGTCGATATCAACAAAAATTAAGCTAGCGCTTGGCGCACTTCTCGCGATGATGATTCTGCATGCGAGCGTAAGCATCTACTTAGATCACAGCGTGCAAGCGCAAGTCGAGACCGCCATCAAGAAAAACTTTGCGGCAGCCGAAGCGATTGCCGAGGTAACTGTGCTCGGCCACCAGCTGCGTCGCTTTGAGAAGGAGTACTTCATTTGTGTCAACGAAGCGAGCGGCCGAGAAAAGTATCGACGAGAGTGGTCGACTGCCCAAAGCCGTCTACAACGCGCACTCGACGCCATGCGCGCCAATGCTGATGGCATCTATCTGCAGACCGACCTTGAGTCATTCACCCGTTGGAACACCGCATTTCAGTACTACACGAGCGAATTTCGCGCGATCATGCAACGCGCTGAAGCGGGTCAAATAGTGCCCGCCGCCACCAACGACGCGAGTGTAGAAGCGAGCAAGAATGTCGGCACCTCGGCAAATCCTCGCACGACAGCATCCAGTGCCGCGCCGGCACCTAACGCGAGCGACATCATCCGAGCTGCCAGCCAAGCGATCGGTCCGGGTAAAGATCGCTTCAGAGAGTTTCTTGATGGCGCGGAGACTCTACGCAGGGACAAGCTCCAACAGTCGACGGTTGCCGCTGCCGAGGTGAAGACGTTGTTTCGGCGAAGCAACTATGCCTCCATGATCCTGCTCGCATTAGGCATGCTCCTCGCGCTCTACCAGATGCTCTCCATTCCGCGCGCCATCAGGCAGCCAATCGAAGAGTTTGTCGGACTGGCAGTGCGCATTAGCAAAGGTGATGTGAGCCAGGGGAAACAAGGGCCGCAGTTCGAAGAGTTTCAACCGCTCGCCGCCGCGTTGGAGAGGCTGCGCGTCGCACAAATCGGCTTGCTCGAGCGTGTACGGAACCGTGGAAAGCCCTAACAACGACCGCAGTTCATCTGTGGGCTGCGGAAGCAGCCGAGCAGCCCCGTCGAACTGAGAAACCTAAGTGGCAAACTCAAGCACTGATGAGCGTTTACAGGCATTTCGCGTGAAAACCCGCGTCCCTCCTAGTGTTTGGTCAGCTAGAGTTGCTTAATCGCGTAGCCCTTTTGCCGAAGCAAGGCAACAAGACCGCGCGGACCGACGAGGTGGAGCGATCCGACGGCAACAAAGTGAATTTCTCCGCTCGCTAGGTAGGACTCGATTTTCTTCAACATGTCCGGGTGCCGCGCGTGCAGTAGGTAGTCATCGAGGCGCTCGGTAAGACGCATCCCCTGCGATGCTTGACTGACCAAGTCTTGGAGCAGTACGGGGTCACCCGACTGCCAAGCGTTGACGATGCCCGTTACCGCCTCGGCAGTGCGGTCCTGCTCTATGGTACGCAGGGCGTTGTCCAAGAATGCCTCTTGCAGCGCATCCGGCATGTTGCTCATCAACTGCAACTGCCCTAGCTGGGACTCAAGTTGGAGAAGCGGTTTCTTTTCGCGCTTCGCGTGTTCGATGAGCCACAGATCCAAACCGTACTTCATGTCGTAGCCCAAGCGCATGTAATCGACGATCGGAATCATCCCGCCTATGATCACCGGCTTCATGCTGCGCATTGCCGCATACGAAATGCGCCGCTTTTCAAGTTGTAGCTTCAGTCGGGTAAGCAGTGACTCGGGAAGAACGCTATCCAGCGTTTTGCCTGCCGGGTATTGCATGAGCTTTTCTAACTCAGCGGCGTCGCTCTGATCCGTGACATCGGCTTCGACAACGATCTTCGCTGATTGCCGCAGCGCGAGTTGGGTCGATGTTGGGAGCGGGTAAAAGCTCGGTTTCCCGACGTGGATCGTGCCGAATAGGTAGACAATGTTTCCCTGCGGCGACTTCACTTCCCACAGCAACGCGCGCAAGTTATCGGAGCGCGTCTCGACACGGACTTCGCGGCTAAGCGTTGGGTCGTAATCTTTTGCGACTCGTGCTTCCGCGGCTCCACGCTCCGGTGACGACGCGGTGGCGGCAGGGGGCATCGGCACTGGAGCCGGTGCCGGGGACTGCGCGCCCAAGCTTAGCGCTACCACTGCGGTTCCCGCCGCCATGAATACCCGCGCCGGCGTGCCGCACACCCAAGCGAACAAATCCGGATTACGTGAAGGGTTATGTGCAGCGTCTTGTCGCAAGCTAGACATAGTTTGACCAGAAAATGGCGTGTGATCGTTGGGTCGCCGAGGTGCCATGCGTTTGACGTCGCATAAGCCAGGCAATGCAAACGCGGCGTCGCCAACTAGGTTGATAAAATCGGGGTTACCTTTTTGCCCTATCGTTGCCTTCTGAGCGCAGCGATGACGCAAGCTACAGGGCATCAAATGCAAAAAGACCAAGCCCAGACCGACGCGGGCTCGGTCGCACCTCGCATTAAACGCGGGAACGCTTCCCGAACACCGCTATTCTCGCCCAATATCGAAGTCTGCCCCCTTCCTCCTGTACCCACCAAGTCATTGATGAACATTTCCCTCCAGTTTTCGACGCTCCCAACTCGCGGACTGCGGCGTTCCGCCCTCCTAGCTCCATTGCTGGGCGCTGTGACTATTGCCGCGCTTCCTCTCGCCGTAATGGCGCAGGCGTGTCCGCATCGTGGTGATCTGGATGAAGTCTTCTGCGACCGCGACAAGAATATGGTTGCGGACGCCCCGGTAGATGCTGCGAAGCGCAAGAACCCGTCGGCTTTGCTGATGAGTTACACGCCCCAAGAGGACAACCAAGCTTACGAGCGCTTGTGGCAGCCCTACCTTGACCATATGACGCAATGCACTGGCAAACGTACGCGGTTTTTTTCGGTGCACTCGCCCGCAGCGGCAGTCGAGGCGATGCGCTCAGGACGCATCAACCTATCCACCTTGTCGACGGGTGATACACCTTTCGCGGTCAACGTGGCTGGCGCGGTGCCGTTTGCGATTCGCGGCGACGCGAAAGGACCGACCACATACCATTTGATCGTCCTCGTCAAAAACAGCAGCCCGATCAAGACGCTAAAGGACCTCGCCGGAAAGCGTGTGGCGCACGCGGCACCTTCGTCCAATTCGGGCAATCTCGCGCCGCGCGCTTTGTTCCCCGCAGAGGGCGTTACCCCAGACAAGGACTACAAGGTGCTCTATTCTGGCAAGCACGACGCCTCGGTGGCGGGTGTGCAGTCGGGTGATTACGATGCTGCTGCCGTTGCTGACGATGTGTACGATCGAATGCTGCAGCGAGGGCTCGTGAAACCGAATGAGTTGCGCGTGGTCTACCGTTCAAAGCCCTTCCCGAATGGCAGTATGGTGATGGCGCACGACTTAGATGAAGAGCTCGCTAAGAAAATCGCCAGTTGCACGATTAGCTGGCGATTCACGCCGGAGCTCACCAAGGCCTTCCAAGGCGCAGACCGTTTCTGGCCGCTCAGCTACGCGAAAGACTTCGAGATGGTTAGACAAGTTGCCAAGTTCAGCGGCCAAGCAATCAACAGCGCGACAACCGCGCCCCCCAAGCGCTAATGCGGTTAACACTTAGCTGCTTACACTCACGCGCATCGCACCGCGTGCACTTGGCGGGAGCCTTTGCATTCGCATTACTTGCCATCGCCCTCCCGCTGGGTGCGCTCGCCCAAGACACCTGCAAAAACCGCGGTGACCTAGACACGATTTACTGTGATGAGAACGGTAACCTCACAGCCGACCTGCCCAAGGATGCGGCACGACTAAAGAACCCCAAGTCCCTACTTGTCTCATATTCCCCACAAGAGGATTCCGCTACCTACGAGCGGATGTGGACGCCGTACGTCAACCACATGACCAGCTGTCTCGGACGTCCGCTACGCTTTTTGCAGGTGCACTCGAGCGCAGCAACGGTTGAGGCAATGCGCTCCGGCCGCATACAGATCAGCCTGCTTTCTGCCGGCGACACGCCGTTCGCGGTCAACGTTGCCGGCGCGGTGCCTTTTGCCATCCACGGCAATGTTGTCAAGCAGCAGGGAAAAGACGTGCCGCAACTGACGGCCTATCACCTCGTGCTGGTCACGCGCGCCGATAGCGCGTTTCAGAAGCCCGCCGATCTCAAGGGTAAACGCATTGCCCACGTTTCGCCATCATCAAACTCAGGCAACCTTGCGCCGCGCGCTTTGTTTCCCGCAGTTGGGCTGACACCAGACAAGGACTACAAGGTCCTTTACTCCGGCAAGCACGACAACTCAATCGCCGGTGTCGTCAATGGCGACTACGATGCGGCAGCGGTTGCCGACGATGTGCTGATCCGCATGATTCAACGCGGCGCCGTGAAAGAGGGTGCGCTTCGGACGTTGTTTAAGAGCGCGCCTTTCCCCGCAGGCAGCCTTGCCTACGCTCATGACTTGGCACCAGAGTTGGTGCGACAGATCGAAGCGTGCACTTTCCAGTTTCGCTTCCCGCCAGATTTGGTCGCGTCATTTCGCGGGCCGGATCGTTTTGTCCCACTAAACTACAAGCGCGATTTTGAACCGGTGCGTAAAGTCGCCGAAGCAAGCGGGGAGGCATTCACCCGCGCCGCCTTCGATCAACGCAAGGCCCGAGAAAACAAGAAACCATGAACCCTGATCGCGCTATCCGAATTCGCGGCCTCGTTAAAGAATACAAAAAAGGCGTACCAGTTCTTAAGGGCATCGACCTCGACATTTCTGGTGATGGCATTACCGCCATCATTGGCCCGTCTGGCACCGGCAAGTCCACGCTGATTCGCTGTATCAACCGCCTCATCGACCCTACCGCTGGAGAAATCCTGTTTCAAGGACAAGATTTGGCCAAGCTCAAGGGTATCGAGTTACGCGAAGCACGTCGACGCATCGGCATGGTGTTTCAGGAATACAACCTCGTCGAGCGCTTGAGCGTCATGGAGAACGTCCTGACAGGTCGCTTGGGTTACGTGTCATCGTTCAACGCGTGGCTGCGACGTTTTCCGAAAGAAGACATTGCGGAGGCGTTTAACTTGCTCGACGCCGTGGGACTCGGAAACTTCGTCAACCAACGCGCCGACAGTTTATCGGGTGGGCAGCGCCAGCGCGTTGGCATTGCGCGCGCCATCATGCAGCGCCCCGAAATATTGCTCGCTGACGAGCCGACATCCTCGCTCGACCCGAAGACCTCCGTGGAGATCATGGAGTTGATGGCTGAGATGGCGGGACGCCGCAATATCCCGGTGATCGTCAATATTCATAACGTTGAACTCGCAAAACGCTTCTGTCAGCGCATGATCGGCATGACAGGCGGCAAAGTCGTGTTCAACGGGACGCCGTCCGAACTCACCGAAGCCAACCTCAAGGAGATCTACGGCGCGGGTGAGGGCGACAAAGGCTGGCTCGAATGACGGTGGCCGTCGCGCGCGTTGCCTTCAAGCCAAATTGGTCAGCCCGTATCGCGTGGGTGGTGCTCGCCATCTACGTCGTTTGGGCCGCAGGGCAACTTGATTTCACTTGGTCGCGCTTTGTTGATGGTCTAAGTAACGCGCAGAAGTTCTTGGGGCGAATGTTTCCGCCCAATTTCTCGACCGAAAAAGTCGAGATGATCGTCAAGGGACTAACCGAGAGCATTCAGATCGCAATCATCGCCTCGATCGTGGGTATCGCCCTATCCTTACCCATTGGCTTGATGGCCGCGCGAAACCTCATGCCTTCTTGGGTAGTGTGGCCCGCCCGCGCGCTGATCGCGGTATGCCGCTCGTTTCATGAGGTCGTCATCGCAATCATCTTTGTGAAGGCCGTTGGCTTCGGCGCCATCGCTGGTATCGGTGCGCTGGTGGTTGGCTCTATCGGGTTCATTTCCAAACTGTTCGCGGAAGCGATCGAAGAAATTTCCCCCAAACAAGTAGAGGCGGTGCGCGCAACTGGCGCGGGATTTTTCTCGGTACTCGTGTACGGTGTGATGCCGCAAGTGTTCTCGCGGTTCTTGGGTTTTGCTTCTTACACGTTTGACTCAAATCTACGCCACTCGACCATGATCGGCATCGTCGGCGCAGGCGGGATTGGCGGCAGCTTGTTCTCGGCGTTTCAACGATTCGACTACGATTTTGTGTGCGCAATATTGCTGTCGATTATCGGGCTGATTATCATCGCTGAGTGGTTTTCGAACTATGTTCGCGCCTTGTTCAACGACAATCTCGCCTTGGTCGATTATTTCCGCAACCGACGCAATGCGAGGCTGACGCGCGAAAAGTCCGCAGCGATGGGAGCATCATGAGTGCGCCCGCAACGGTTGCAAGTCCGGTTGCTGAGCGGATCTGGTCGCGGCACACGCCCGAGCAGAAGTTTCTGCGCTTCGCGTTTTACTTTCTGGTTGTCGCGGCCATCGTTTTTTCGCTCAAGAACATCGAGATCATTCCCGAGTTCCTCTACGATGCGCCCGCGCAGCTGAAAGATTTTTTCCTGCGCATGTGGCCGATGGATACGGCCTACTACCCCAAGACAGTGCATGCAGCTCTGATCGAGACTCTGAACATCGCCACGTTAGGTACGTTGCTATGCTTAGTGATGGCGGTTCCTGTGGGCATCATGGCAGCTAACAACGTGGTGCCGTTTCGCCCTCTTAACATCTTGGCGCAGTTCATTTTGGTGTCGAGCCGTTCGGTCAACACACTAGTGTGGGCGCTGCTGTTCATCGCGATCTTTGGCCCCGGGGCTCTTGCAGGCACGATGGCGATTGCGTTTCGCTCCATCGGATTCGTCGGTAAGCTCTTCGGCGAAGCGCTTGAGGAGGCCAACAAAGGCACCATTGACGCCCTCACTGCAACCGGCGCGCCGAAGACGTCTATATTTCTCAAGGGCTATTGGCCACAGGTCATGCCCTCTTTTGCCTCCATCGCGTTGTTTAGATGGGACATCAATGTGCGCGAATCCGCGGTGCTTGGCTTAGTCGGCGCGGGTGGTATCGGCATGGCGATGGATACCGCAATGAACCTGTTTAGGTGGGATCAAGTCGCCGTGGTGCTCGCCACGATCTTCATCGTCGTGATCATCGCCGAGATCGCCGTCAGCGCGATCCGTAAGCGGATCATCTAGGCGCATCGGTCAGCCCGAATACTAAACCATAGTATCCACGCGCTTTTCCAAGCGCTTTTGCCCCAAACTGCCCGTCAATAGTGGGGTTTACTCTGGGGCCTTTAGTACATTAAGACTGATGGGCGCAGCGGGTACAAAAGGCTCCGTCACAACCGCC